>NZ_JBEXYK010000023.1:0-121974 GCF_040630865.1 Nonomuraea sp. NPDC005730 | reverse complement strand
CCACCACCCCGCCCCTCCCGGGCCGTCCCCCTCGCGCCCGCACACCCCCCGACCCTCCCCCCCTCCCGGCCGCCCGGCCGCCCTGCGGGCGGACCGCGGGGACGGCCGCGCGGCCTCCCTGGGGGCGGATCGGGGGGCGGATGTCCAGGCGCAGGGCGTCCAGGGCTCTGGTGACGGCCGGGGGCGGGCGCAGGAGGGTCAGCGGGGCGGCGCCGGTCGTGTCGGGCAGGAGGGCGGCGGGGTCGGGGGCCCGTCGTCCGAGCCCCTGCCGTTCCTGCCGCCGAGCGGCCTGGGCGGCGACGGCGTCGGCGAGGCCCGTCCCGGCGGGCGTGGTGATCTCCAGCCGTTCCGGCCCCACCGGCCCCTTCCCCATCGGCCGTACGGCGGGCGACGGCCCCGACGGGACCCGCACCACGGCAGGCGGCGGCTCCGGAACCGCGGGCACCGCCTTCGCCATCACCTGACCGCCCGTCGACGCCTGGACGACTCGTGCGGTCGAGGCGTGACCGGAGGCGGCGACGGGCGGAGCCGCCAGTGCGGTGACTGCGATGGACGTCGAAGCGAGCACGCGCAGAAGGGCGTGCGGCATGAAGCGTTCCCCCGAACCCGTCTAACTCATCCCATCAGAAACAATGGTCACGAGATGACCATATTTCCTCACTAATCGTCAAACGCGGCGCAACATGGAACTCCAGTTTCCGCCCAGGCCCCCTCGCCCAGGCCCCCTCGCCCAGGCCCCTCGCCCAGGCCCCTGCGCCCTCGCCCTCGCCACGTCGCCCCCGCCGACACGTTCGCTCGACGCCAGGGGAGCCTCTACGCCGCCCGGCGCGCCCCCGTACGGCTCACCGCCGTGACCCCGGTGGCCGCCACGGCGAGCACCAGCAGCACGCCCACCGCCGGCCGGTAACCGTCCTGCAGCACACCGGCCACGCCGGACAGCCGCGCGGGGTCGGCGGCGGACACCAGGTGCCGCTCGGCAGCCGGCACGGACGCCGCGACGATGGCCG
The DNA here is from genome assembly GCF_040630865.1 of Nonomuraea sp. NPDC005730. Taxonomy (NCBI): domain Bacteria; kingdom Bacillati; phylum Actinomycetota; class Actinomycetes; order Streptosporangiales; family Streptosporangiaceae; genus Nonomuraea; species Nonomuraea sp. NPDC005730. Next base: position 120,967 of record NZ_JBEXYK010000023.1, on the reverse strand, counting down.
GCGACATGGCGATGCTGATCCTGGTCGAGACGTCGACCAGCATGAGCCGTACCGGAGGCGGGAGTGCGGGCGCAGGCGGAGGCACACCCGCGCGGCGCGGGCGCCGGGCGGGGGCGGAGTCGGCACCCGAGGTGGGGGATGTTCAGCCCAGTGTGCGTAGGGCCTGTTCCGCGGTGTCGCCGGTGCCGACGGCCACTTCGCCGCCGTCGCCGTCACGCGCCACGGCGATCACGCCGGACCCGGTCGGATGGCGGCTCAGGGTGACCGTGCAGCCGTCACGCAGCAGCGTCTCCACGTCGGGCGCCCCCGGCGGCGCGGCCCGCTCACCGGACCCGGGCCCGAGCAGGCGGGTGGCCGCGATCAGCGCGGCGACCGGCGTCCCGTGCCGGGCCAGCAGCACAGGGCTGTCGTCGTACGGCTCCGTGACCTGCCGGACGAGCTCCCCCAGCTTGGCCTTGGCCGTGGACAACGACACCACGGGCAACCCGGTCAGCATCCCCGGAACCTTCGACAGCGGCACCAGCGCGGCCCACTCCCAGCGCTCCCGCGTGATCAGCGCGATCTGTCCCTCGCCCGCCGCGCCCACCAGCGCCCCCCAGCGGGACCGTGCCTCCTCGACCCCGATGGGCACGCCCAGCCTGTCCTCCATCTCGCTGTAATTGATCATGAGGAAACCGTAAGGCACCTTACGATATTCGCGCAAGGATTCTCGTCCGCCGTCGCAAGGTGTCCGGCGCGCTCACGTCCCGCGGCGCACCCTCCGGACGAGGTCCTCGGCGGCCTGCCGCCACTGCGGGTACTCGAAGTCGAAACCCGCCTCCAGCAGCCGGCCCGGGACGACCCGGCGGCTCTTGAGCAGCAGCTCGGTGTCGGACCGCAGCGCGTACGCGCCGAGCTCGGCCATCCACCGCGTCGCGGGCAGGCCCAGCGGCACGCCCCAGGCGGACCGCAGCGTGCGCATGAACGCGGCCTGCGGCAGCGGACCGGGGGCGGCCAGGTTGACCGGTCCGCCGAGGTCGTCCCGCCCGGCCAGGAACTCGACCGCGCGGACGAGGTCGCGGTCGTGGATCCAGGACACGTACTGGGCGCCGCCCGCCAGCGGCCCGCCGAGGCCGAGCCGGGTCATGCGCAGCAGCACGTCGAAGACGCCGCCGCGGTCGGGGCTCATCACCATGGCGGCGCGCAGGGCGACCTTGCGCGTGTGCGGGGTCTCGGCGCGCTCCTGCTCCCGCTCCCACGCCTTGGCGATCTCGACGCTGGAGCGCCAGTAGCCCGGCACGCCGGGCTCCTCGCCGCCGATCAGGCCGGTCGCCTCGTCGTTGGGCGCGTCGAAGCGGTGGGCGTAGACGGTGGCGGTGCTCATCTGCAGCCAGACCCGGGGAGGACGTGCGGCGGCGGCGATCGCCCGTCCCACGACCCGGGTGGAGCGCACTCGCGAGTCCATCATGGCCCGCAGGTTGGCGGGGGTGTAACGGCAGTTCACGCTCCGCCCGGCCAGGTTGACCACGAGGTCGCTGCCGTCGATCTCCCGTGCCCACGCGCCCAGGGTCTCGCCGTCCCAGGCGACCTCGCCCTTGCGGGACGGCCTGCGGGTCAGCACCACGACCTCATGGCCGGCGGCGGTCAGCGCCCGGCGGAGAAGCTCGCCGACCTGCCCGGTTCCTCCGGGAATCACCGTCTTCACCCTGCCGACCCTACTCCGGTCTTTTGAACGCGTTCAGGGCGGGCCCGCGCAGCGGGGTCGCGCGCTCGTGGCGGCGGAGGACTTCGACGGAGCGGAGGGGTCTGATCAGGGTCGGGCGGGAGTTCGTCGTCGCGGCGGATCAGGCCGCGAGGGCGTCCAGGGTGCGTGTGTCCGCGTCGGTCAGGATGAGGTCGGCGGCGGCCAGGTTCTCCTCCAGATGGGCGGCCGAGCCGGTGCCGGGCGTGGGCAGGAGGACTGAGGAGCGGTGCAGCAGCCACGCCAGCGCCACCTGCCCGGACGTCGCGCCGTGCCGTGCTGCCACCCGCTCGATCGCCGCTCCCGCCCCGGCGCCCGCGGCGAGGGAGCCGTTCCCGAGGGGGAACCACGGCAGGAACGCGATGCCCAGTTCCGCGCACCGCGCCAGCACCGGCTCCGACTCCCGGTCCAGCACGTTGAACCGGTTCTGCACCGACGCCGGCCGCAGGACGGTCAGCGCCTCGTCGAGCTGGTCCAGGGTGACGGTGTCGAGCCCGATGTGCCGGATCTTGCCCTCTTCACGCAGTTCGGCCAGCGTGCCGAGCTGGTCGGCGAGCGGCACCGCGGGGTCGATGCGGTGGAGCTGGTACAGGTCGATGGTGTCGGTGCGGAGGCGGCGCAGGCTCGCCTCGCACATGGCCCGCAGATCTTCGGGCCGTCCGGCGGGGTGCCACTCGTCCGGCCCGGTACGGATCACGCCGCCCTTGGTGGCCAGCACCAGGTCGCCGGGGTACGGATGGAGGGCCTGGGCGATCAGCTGCTCGGCGAGGTCCGGGCCGTAGTTGTCGGCGGTGTCGATGAGCGTGACGCCGCGGTCGACGGCCAGGCGCAGGAGCGCGACCGCGTCGCCGGGTGTCAGGCGCGGGCCCCAGTAGCCGGTGCCCGTGAGCTGGGCGGTGCCGTAGCCGAGGCGTCGCACCCGCAGCTCACCGGCGATCTCGAACGTCCTGCCCACCACCGCGCCCGCCTTTCCCCTGATAAGAGGGCCCATCGTACGGCGGCCTCACAACCGGGACCGCCGCCCCCTCTGACGGGGACAACGTCGAACCGCGGTCGTCCGGGTGCGCGATCACTCGAAACTTCGTGGACGTCTGTCGGACGCTTTGCGACCATCGCACGGTGACAGATGAAGCCGATCGCCAGACGTCGTTCCCCACCAGTCCGAAGCATGTGCGCTTTGTCGCGTTGTCGAGCACCGCGATGTCCGCTCTGCTCGATGGGGATCTGGCCACGGCCGGCAGAACGGCCGGGGTCGCTCTGACCGAGTACTTCGTGACAGACAGGGCACGGTGGCTGTGGCGGGTTCGGATCGACCAGATGGCCGCCGATCCTGACCACGCATCGTGGATGGTGCGGCAGGCGGTGACCGGGCCTGACGGTGTCGTCATCGGTCATGCCGGCTTTCACGGGCCGCCCGACGAGGCGGGCATGGTGGAGATCGGCTACTCGGTTGCTCCCGACTTCCGTCGCCAGGGGTACGGCCGGGCCATCCTGATCGAGTTGCTGCGCCGGGCCGCGGCCGAACCGGCGGTCAAGACCGTACGGGCGACGATCAGTCCCGACAATGTGGCGTCGCTGGCCACGATCGCGGGCTTCGGCTTCGTCGAGGTCGGAGAAGACTGGGACGAAGAGGACGGTCGCGGACTCATCTTTGAAGTCCCCGCCAACCGCAGCCGCTAGATGCAAACCCTCCTCGCCCCGAGCCGGCGCTCATTCTGTTGCTCTCAGCAGTGAAGCCGGCTCGGCAGACGGCTCCTGACATGGGGCAGGCTCCAGCCGGGAGGCTGGGCCAGGCGTCCGGCGCTCCGAGTGTGCTCAGAGCGTGGCCACCACCGCGTAGCGCTCGTCGGTGATCTCCTTGCCCCACAATGCCGGGTCGGGCAGGGGATGCACCCGCAGGTCGCCGACCAGGGGGCGAAGGGCCGTGGTCAGGTTGTCGGCGGTGACGCCGCCCATCCACGGGAAGTGCTCACCCGGCACGTAGTCGGACTGCCCGCCGGAGGTCTGCCAGCGGCCCTCGACCAGCACCAGCCGGCCGCCGGGACGCAGCAGCGACACCCAGCGGGCCAGCGCCGCCTCCGGATCGGGGACGGTCCACAGCAGGTGGCGGGCCAGCACGACGTCGAAGCGGCGGTCGCCGACGGGCGGGGCGGCCGCGTCTCCCGTCAGCACCGTGGCGCCGGTGGCGGCCAGCTTGGCACGGGCGCGTTCGACCATGCGCGGGGCCAGGTCGACGGCGGTCAGGCGATGGCCCTGGACGGCCAGCAGCAACGACAACGAGCCCGTGCCGCAGCCCAGGTCGAGCACGTCGAGGGGCCCGGCGGGCACCCACTCGGCCAGCCGTGCCGCCCAGGCGGCCCTGACCCCGGGGTCGCGGAGCCCGTGGTCGGCCTCGTCGTCGAAGGAGTCGGCGGCGGCGTCCCAGAAGCCTGCGATGGTCGTCATGGGTCGCATCCTGGCAGGCGGCCCCGACAGTTTCGCGCCTGCGGCCGTACGTCCCCAGGCACGGGAACCGGGCGAGGCGGGCTGTCGGGATCGGGAGAACCTGGTGTACTGGTCTGACCAGTCGCTAGTGTTTCTCAGCATGACGGGATATGACGCGCTGTTCCGCCTCGACGGGCGGCGGGCCGTGGTGATCGGGGCCGGCAGCGGGATCGGCAGGGAGTCGGCGTTCGCCCTGGCCGCGCATGGGGCGTCCGTGGTGTGCGCGGACCGGGACCTGGCCGCCGCGCAGGAGACCGCCGCCGGCTGCGGGGGCACGGCCCGGCTGCTCGACGTGCTGGACGCCGACGCCGTCCACGCGGCCGCCGCGGAGGAGCCGGCCGACGTGCTGGTGTTCACGGCGGCGACGAACGTGCGCAAGCGGCTGCTCGACTACTCCGCCGAGGAGTTCGACCGGGTGGTGGGGCTGAACCTGCGGGGCTCGTTCGACGTGGTGCGGGCGTTCGGCGCCGGGATGGTGCGGCGGGGGCGCGGGTCGATCATCGGGTTCGCGTCGATCCGGGCGTCGGTGACCGAACCGGGACAGGGCGTCTACTCGGCCACGAAGGCGGGGCTGGTGCAGTTGCTGCGGACGGCGGCGGCCGAGTTCGGCCCGCACGGCGTGCGCGTCAACGCGATCGCGCCGGGCGTCGTGGAGACCCCGCTGACGAGGCAGATCAAGGACAACCCCGACTGGTACGCCGCGTACGCCGCCAAGAGCGCCCTCGGCCGGTGGGCCACCGCGCCCGAGATGGCGGGCGCGGTGGTCTACCTGGCCGGCGACGCGGCGAGCTTCGTGACGGGCTCGGTGTTGTACGTGGACGGCGGCTGGACCGCCGTGGACGGCCGTTTCGATCCACCCAATTAACGCGAATACTCCCGACCGGATGGGGCAGCAGGCACGGGTCCCATTGAAGGGAGGGACTCATGAGAACAGCACGGAGCCACTTAGCACCCGCGGGAATCGCGGCCGTGCTGGCGTTGACCGTGTCCGCCACGGCACCCGCCGCGGCCCAGGCCGCCACCACCGTCCAGCCGGTGGCCGCGCCCGGCGCCGCAGCCGCCCCGTCCGTCCAGGCGTTGCACGCCTCGGCCCAGGACCGGGCGTACCTCCGGCAGGCGCACCGCGGCAATCTCGCCGAGATCGCGGCCGGGAAGGCCGCGCTCCGCAGGTCGCACGACAAGGACGTGCGCGAGATCGCCTGGCGGCTGATCCGCGACCACCGCAAGCTCGACGCCCGGCTGCGCGAGGTCGCGCACCGGCTGCGCGTCAGCCTTCCTGACGCGCCGAGCGCCGCCCAGCGCGACGACCTGGACGCGGTGCTCGCCCATCGGTCCGGTCACCGGTTCGACCGGGCGTGGCTGCGCCTGGAGGCCGGGGCGCACGAGCAGACGCTCTCGCTGATCAGGCGCGAGCTGCGGGACGGTCACTCCGGCTGGGTGCGGGACCTGGCGCGCGACGGCGCCCCCGCGGTCCGGCACCACCTGCGCGAGGTCCGCGCAGAGCTCGACCGGCACACCCGCTGACCGGGCGTGCACCGTCCCGCCCCGTGACCGGGACGCGAACCGTCCGCCTGGAGACGTGAACCGTCTGATCGGGACGCGAACCGTCCGCCTGGAGACGTGAACCGTCCGGCCGGGACGGCGGCCGTCGCGGTCACGGGCGTGATTCCCGGGCGGGGGCGCCCCCGCCCCCGCCCGGGTCAGGTCGCGGGACTCAGCCGCACCTGCACCGGCCGTCCGTGCACGGTCTCGAACTCCAGGACCGTGCGCGGCCCGGTGATCCTGGCCCGGCAGGGTTGGCCGGCGTCCGCCCGCCACCGCCCGTCCAGGGTCACTCTCATGCGGTGCGGGTGGCTGGGGCTGGCCAGCCAGGGCCGCGACCACGGGCTGTAGTGCCCGACGTAACGGCCCTTCTCGTACTGGTCGTGGTCGATCCCGCCGTAGAGGCGCAGGTCCGGATCGCATACCGCGATCACCAGCGTCTCCCCCTCCGTACGGACGAGCAGCATCGAAGGCGTGTCGACCTCGCGGACCAGACCTTCCAGACGGGTGCGCTCGAACACCGCGTACCCGGTGATGCCGGTGCCACGATCCCGTACGACGTGGGCCGCCGTGTCGGCGCGCAGCACCTGGTAAGGCGCACGCGCCGCGTCCCCCATCGCGGCGGCGAAGCCGGCCATGCGCTCGGCCGTGGCGTTCACCACCATCGCGTACTCGTACGTCCCGTTCCGGGGGGCGGTGCCGTGCCTGATCCAGGCCGTGGCGAAGTCTCCGCTGGTGGGCTCTTCCGTGGCGTTGTTGCGGGAGGTCTGGGCCGAGCGGGTCAGGGCCACTTTCTGCCCGGACGCCAGGTAGTAGCCGATGCCCTTGTCGTCGAGCAGCCAGCGCGGGCCGACGTCGAGCGCCTGGTGGGGGAAGGCCGTGACCGCGGCGCCGTCCACCACGGTGGGCGCGTTCCTGGCCGGCAGCCGGGTCTGGAAGAGGGTGGTCTCCGTCTCGTCCGCGGTGTCGTCGTTGGTGATGCCGGTGCCCAGGGCCACGACGCGGTCGTCGAACAGGAACACCGACTTGCGGGCCCGGTGCGTGCCGTCGTACTTGGGGTGTCCGTGCAGGTCCATGGCGAACAGGGCGTTGCGTCCGTCGATGGTGCAGGCTCCGGCGAACCGGGAGTCGGTGAGGAGCATCTCCTCGATGGCCCCGGTCAGGTCGCCCCTGAGCTGGTCGAGCGGCTTGTGGATGACCGTGGTGCCGGGGCGGCGGTTCCAGTCCCAGCCGGGCTGGGCGTAGCCGCTGTCCTGGTTGGTGACGGGGTCGCCGCGGTGCAGGACCTGGATCTGGCCGTAGGTGTTGTAGCGGCCGTACCAGTTGGCGCCGACGTAGATCTCGGTGCTCCACAGGTAGCGGTTGTGCCCGCGTACGGTGATCTGCCATTCGTCGCGGCGGTGCACGGCGAGCGCGGCGTAGTTGAGCGCCCAGGCGCCGGTCGGAGCCGGTTCCGGGACGATGCCGCCCGCGGCGAGCCGGGCCGCGAGCTCCTTCTGCCGCTGCGTCGGGTTGGCGGGCAGCAGGCGCAGGAAGGCGGCGGCGATCTCGTCGTCGATCGGGGCCAGCCACTCGAACGGGACGATCGACAGCGCGGTGGCGCCGCTGGGGTTGCGGCCGCTGATCGAGATCGGCCAGTGGTTCTTGTTGGCGTAGACGCGCTGCGTGAGCAGCGCCTTGCGCAACCAGCCGGACGCCTCGGGCGAGATCGCGAACGAGCCGCCGTGCAGGACGTAGACCAGCGGCGCGAGCCCGGCGAAGCCGTCGCGGACGTAGTCGGGGAAGAAGCCGACGTGGTGGAAGGCGGTGCCGTCCACCTTGATGCCGTCCTGGATGCCGTCGGTGGGCAGCAGGGTGGCGTTCAGCCAGTCGCGCAGCGCCCGCAGGTAGGCCACCTGCTGCGCCTCGCCGTCGCGCAGCAGCACGGCCGCCAGCATGCCGCGGACCGTGGTGTTGTACAGGTCCATCATGCTGCCCCGGGCCATCCGGAAGCCGAAACCGCGGAAGATCCGGCCGAGCCCGCTCAGCCATTCCAGGTCCGCTCGTACCCGCTCGAACTCCCCGGCCTCGCGCAGGGCGTCCCGCATGAGGTAGACGGAGTCGTACAGGCCGCGGACGTCGTAGCCGAGGTGGTGGATGGTGCCCTGGCAGCTGCCCTTCGTCCAGCCCTGTTCCCGCAGGTGGGCGACCATGCGCAGGTAGAGCGCGGCCAGCGCGGGACGTTCGGCGGGGGCGGCCTGGTGTGCCTGGGCGATCGTCTTCATCAGGTCGGTGCAGGCGCGCAGCGTGACCGGGTTCACGAACGCCTTGAGCTCGGCGGCGATCCCGGCCGGGTAGATCTGCGACTGGTAGGCGTGCGTGGGACGGCCCTCCAGGGCGGCGACCTGCGCCGCCAGCCCCGGCACGTCCGGCTTGACCTGGGCGGTCAGGTACTCGTCGTGGTAGCGGGTGTGCAGGGCGCGCAGCGAGGCCAGCTCGCCGGCGGACGGCGGCGACAGGTCGGGCTCGACGGTGGCCAGCAACCGGTCGAAGCGGTGGAGGGCCTGCCAGTGCTGGTTGTCGTACTCGTCGCCCTCGGGGGCGATGTCGGGGAGCTGGTGGTCGCGGCAGGGGGCGTCGGGGCGCAGCGGCACGTTGAGCATGAGCTGGTCGAGGTGCAGGGTCCCGGCCCTGCGCGGGGCGACGATGCGCAGGGTGTCCATGTCGGGGTGGGGCCTGCCGTGCATGTCGTAGGCGTACCGCAGCCACGCCGTACGCCACCCGCTGAACCCGAGCCGGAACTCGAACCACAGGTCGGTGCGTTCACCCCGGCCGAACTCGAACCTGAGCACGTCGTCCACCGGCTCGGCGTTGTGCACCCACACGCAGAACGCGTCCACCAGCCCCTGCCACGCCTGGTCGTCGCCGAGCCGGTAGGGGTCGGGCGCCCACCGCAGCGGCGCCCGCACGGTGATCACGTCGCGGCTCGCGTGCTCCCAGCGCAGCGACCTCGTCCCGCACACGGCGACCCGGTCGCTGATCGACAACGTGGAGCCCGGTCCGGCCGCGAAGTGCGGCGGGACCGCGCTCTCCAGCAGGAACACCGGCGGGTCCATCGCCATGGCCCGCTGTTCCAGCCCCTCGGCGGCAAGTCCTCCGGCCGCCGGTCCGCCCGCCGGTCCGCCCGCCGCCAGTGCCGCCGTCCCCGGGGCGCCGCCGGCGAGGAAAGCGCTTGCCGCACCTGCCTTGAACACCGTTCTGCGCGTGATCTCCACCATGCGCGCCATCCAACGCGACCGCTGCGGCAAGGTAAAGACATCTGGTCAAACCGTTACCCTCATCGGAGCGAGCAGAGGCTCACGTCCCCGTCGCCGCCGCCGTAGTCCGAAGGGTCCGCGCCGCCGGTGTAGCGGTCCCAGTCCGCCCTGCTCAACATCCGGGAGCCGCCGTCGCACAGGCCCTGCTCGGGGTCGGCGACCACCCGCCGCAGGTCGTGGAGGTCCCACAGGGAGAACGTGGTGCTGTCGGGGGCGGCCAGCAGGGCGCTGCGGGCGCCGTCGCTCAACGCCACCCCCCGCACCTCCGACGGGTACCCGCGCAGCCCGGCCAGCCGGACGGGGCGGGCAGGGACGGACAGGTCCCAGAGCGATCCGTTGCCGTTGGAGCCCGCCAGGAGAGCGGTCCCGCCGTCGGGTGTGAGGGCCACGTCGAGCATGTCCGCCGGAGGCATCCCGATGACGGCGGTCCGGACCGGGCGGGCCGGACGGGCCGGGTCGCCGAGCGTCCAGACCTCCGCCTGGCTCCGCCAGTCGGCCCCCGGGTCGCGCCGCGCGACGACGAGGACGCGTCCGTCGCCGCTCAGGGCGGCGGCCGTGCCGGTGTGGATGGCCGGGGTCAGCTCGGCCGCCTTCACCGGGTGCGCCGGGTCCGCCAGGTTCCAGATCGTCACCGGGCCCCCGTCGGTCGTGGTGACCGCCGTCCTGCCGTCGCCGCTGAGGTCGAGGTCCTCCGTCGGGGAGTCGTGGACGGCGGTGACCGAGCGCCGGGCCGGGTGGTCGCGTACGGTCAGGTCCCACACCAGCAGGTTCCCGGCGAAGTCGGCGACCGCGGCGACCCGGCCGTCCCGGCTCACCGCCACGGCCTGGACGTCGTCGAGCGGCCCCTTCGCCGCCACGCCCGGCAACGTCGCCCGCCGGGCCGGGTGAGCGGGATCGGTGAGGTCCCACACGGTCGTGGCGCCGTCGTCGCCGCCGGTCAGAGCGGTGCGGCCGTCGTGGGAGAGTGCCGGCGCCTCGACCGCGCCCTCGGGCCCGTCCAGCGTGACCGCTCTCCCGGAGCCGAGCTCCCAGACCTCGGCCTTGCCGTTCCCGGCGACCAGGCCGACGCGCCCGTCGCCGCTCAGCTCGGCGTGCCGGACGCCGCCGGAGTCACGGGGCTGGAGGTCGTCCCTACGCCACAGCAGGAGGGTGTCGGTCAGCCCGGCGCGGGTCTGGTCGTCGGCGTGCACGCCCACAGCGGCCAGGCCGAGGTCGCGAGCCTTGACCGGATCGTCCCCCCGCAGCTCGGCGGCGTGCAGCGCGAGCCCGTGGGCCAGCGCGACGCGCTCCCGGGCCCGCGCCTGCCCGTGCTCCCGCCACCAGGCCGTGCCGGCGCACGCCAGGGCGACGGCCAGGAGGACGGCGAGCACGGGCAGGGCCCTGCCGCCGCGCGCTCGCGGGACAACCGCCGGCTCGTCCGTCTGAATGGCCAAGGCACGCGCCTCCTCGCCGTTTCGGCGCCACCCTACAACAGCCGTCAGGGGCGGATGATCGCCATTCTGGTCACCGTCATCTCCTCCATGGCGAACCTCGGGCCCTCGCGGCCGCTGCCCGAGTCCTTGACGCCGCCGTACGGCATGTTGTCGGCGCGGAAGCCGGGCACCTCGTTCACCACCACGCCGCCGGTCTGGATGCGTTCGATCGCGGTGAAGGCGGTGGCCAGCGAGCGGGTGTAGACGGAGGCGTGCAGGCCGTACCGAGAGCGGTTGACGGCCTCGAAGGCGGCGTCGAGGTCGGGCACCCCGCGTACGCACACCACCGGGCCGAAGATCTCCTCGTCCCACGCGGCGGCGCCGTCGGGCACGCCGGACAGCACGGTCGGCGCGATCGCCCGGCCCTCGCGCACCCCGCCGGCGACCACCTCGGCGCCCGAGTCGCCGATCCACGAAAGGACGCGGTCCGTGGCGGCGGGGTCGATCAGCGGGGCCACGCGGGTCCCGGGCAGGCGCGGGTCGCCGACGGCGACGTCCTTGACGCGGGCGGCCAGCAGCGCCAGGAACTCCTCCCGTACGGGCTCCTCCACCAGCACCCGCTGCACCGCGATGCACGCCTGCCCGGAGGCGTAGTAACCGCCGCGCACGACGGCGTCGGCGGCGGCCGCCAGGTCGGCGTCGGCGGCGACCACGAGGGCGGCGTTGGAGCCGAGTTCGAGCAGCACCTTCGTGGGGGCGGCGGCGCGGGCGATGGCGTGCCCGGCGGCGGCCGAGCCGGTGAAGGAGACCGCGCCGATCCGCCGGTCCTCGACCAGCGTGCGGCCGACCTCGACGTCCCCGGTGACGAGCTGGACCCCGGCGGGCGGCAGGCCGCCCGCGCGGAGCAGGTGCACCAGCCGGAGCGTGGCCAGGGGCGTCGCCGGGGCGGGCTTGACGATCACCGGGCAGCCGGCCGCGACCGCCGGGGCGATCTTGTGGGCGGCCAGGAGCAGCGGGTAGTTGTAGCCGGTGATCCCGACGACGACGCCGATCGGCCGCCGCGTCCAGAACCCGATCAACCCCTCCCCCGACGGCAGCAGGTCCAGCGGTACGGTCTCGCCGTGCAGCCGGGCGACCTCCTCGGCCGCCGTGGCGAGGGTGAGCAGCGTCCTGGCCACCTCGACCCGGCAGTCGACCAGCGGCTTGCCGGTCTCCAGGACGAGCAGCCGCTCGAACTCCTCGCGGCGGGCGGCGAGCGCGTCGTGCGCGGCCATGAGCGCGGCGCGGCGGGCGTGCGAGGGCAGCGCGGCCATGGCGGGCGCGACGGCCAGCGCCTCCTCCAGGGCGCGGGCGGCGTGGGCGGGGGTGCCCAGCGGGGCGCGGGCCACCACCGAGCCGTCGTAGGGGAAGATCACCTCGGTGGTGTCCTCGGTGGCTGCCCATCCGGCTCCTATGGGCAGGCCGTCCGGCCAGGTCATCTGTCTCCCCCTAGGACGCTCGGGAACACGTCGAGGTACGCGGGCGCGCCCTCGCGGCCGGTGGCGGCGAGCATGGCGTGGGCCACCGCCCGGCTGAACACGTCGGCCGCGGCGGCCAGGACGTCCTGGAGCCCGTCGGGGCCGGGGGCCGGGCGGGCGCAGGCGGCCAGGCCGAAGACGGTGTCGCCGTCGACCATGGTGTGGGCCGGCCGGATGGCTCTGGCCAGGCCGTCGTGGGCCACACCGGCCAGCTTGCCGCACTGGGCCTTGGTGAGGGTGAGGTCGGTGGCCACCACGCCGATGGTGGTGTTGAACGAGGTGACCTTGTCCGGCTGCCACGCCCCGGCCTCGGCGGGGTCCGGGCGGCGCAGGTGGCCGAACTCGCCCGGCAGGCCGTAGCGCACGCCGGCGAGGGTGGCGCCCGCGGGGTCGAGGACGGATCCGGCGGCGTTGACGACGGCCAGGGCGGCCACGGTGACGCCGCCGGGCAGGACGGCGCTGGCCGTCCCGACGCCGCCGGCCAGGCCGCCCGCCATCGCCCCGGCGCCGGCCCCGATGGACCCGCTGGCCGTGGGAGGTGCGGTCGCGTACCGGGCCGCCGGCCGCGGGGAGGAGGGGGCGAGAGCGGCCCCAGCGCTGTCTCCGGGGCGGGGCAGGGGCGCGGGGAAGGGCAGTACGTGCGCCGCAGTGCGGGCGGCGGTGTAGGCGGCGGCGCCGAGGCCGGCGTCGGGGGTGGCGCGGAAGTCGCCGCCGCGCCCGAGGTCGTAGATGACGGCCGCCGGGACGATGGGCACCACGCCGCCCGCCACCGGGAAGCCGATGCCCGCGTCGGCCAGCCCGTCCATCACCCCGCACGCCGCGCTCAGCCCGTACGCGCTGCCGCCCGACAGCACGACGGCGTGCACGCGCTCGACCAGGTTGCGCGGGTCCAGCAACTCGGTCTCGCGGGTGCCGGGAGCGGCGCCGCGCACGTCGACGCCGGCCACCACGCCCTCCGCCGGAGCCAGCACCACGGTCGTGCCCGTGCGGTAGCCGCCGCCCACGCGGTGCGCGTGCCCGACGCGCAGCCCGGCGACGTCCACCAGCGAGTTCGTCGGCCCGGGACGCATCCCGGGCCCGGGTTCGGCGAGCATCAGAAGTCCCGGTGCAGGAAGCGCCGCGCCGCCTCGGCGAACACCCGGGTGCACCGGACGATCTCGGCGACCTCGACGTACTCGTCCGCCTGGTGGGCGATCCACTTGCCGCCGGGGCCGTACACGACCGAGGGGACGCCGCCCCAGTGGGTGAGCACGGTCCCGTCCGTCGAGCCCGGCACGCCGCCGTAGACCGGCTCCTCCCCCGTCACCGTACGGTGGGCCGCCGCCAGCGCGGCCACCACCGGGTCGGTCACCGGCACGTCCACCGGCGGCCGGTCCACCAGGACCGACACCGACGCCTCGATCCCGTCCTCGGCGGCGGCGAGGGCGGCCACCCGGTCGGCCACGACCTTGTGCTCCAGCCCGGGGACCGTGCGCACGTCGACGAAGAGGGACGCGGTGGCGGGGATGACGTTGACCTGCTCCTCGCTGCCCGCCCGGACCACGGTCGGGGTGACGTACACCTCGCCGAGGTGCTCGTGGACCGGATGCCGTTCCTGGAGCTCCCGCTGGAGGGAGCGCAGGGCGACCAGCAGCGTGCCGACCGCCTGGACGGGGTTGCGGCCGTGCTGCGGCATCGCGCCGTGGGCCATCTTGCCGGTGAGGTCGACGCGCAGCCGCAGCGCGCCCTTGGCCACCGCGCAGATCTCCCCGGCCTCGGGCTCGGCGACGATCGCGCCGTCCACGCCGTCGGCCAGCCCGGAGGCGACGAAGTGGTGGGCGCCGATCATCAGGCCCTCCTCGTCGGCCAGCGCGCACACCTTGATCCGGCCGGGGAACGGGCCGGCGAGCTGGAGTGCGCGGGTGGCGTAGAGGGTGGCGGCCAGGCCGGACTTCATGTCGGCGCTGCCCCGGCCCCACAACCGCCCGTCGCGGATCTCGCCGCCGAACGGGTCGACGGTCCAGGTGGACAGGTCGCCCTCGGTCACGACGTCGGTGTGGCCCTCGAACATCAGCGTCGGCCCGTCGCCGCCGCCGCCCTCGACCACCGCGACGACGTTGGGCCGCCCGGCGGCGGCCTCGCTCACGACCGGGTCCCAGCCCCACTCGCGCATCCTGGCCTCGACCAGCTCGGCGGCCGGCCGCTCGGTGCGCCCGCGCGCGGGGTCGTTGGTGCTGGGGATGCGCACCAGGGCCTGCGTGAACTCCACGACGCCCCGCTCGTCGACCTCGATCACAACAATCCCTCCAGGGTCGGTACGGCCTGCAGCAGGTCACGCGTGTAGGGGTGGCGCGGCGCTGCCCAGACGTCGTCCACCGGGCCGGTCTCGACGATCTCGCCGCCGCTCATGACGGCCACGGTCTCGCACACGTGCCGGACCACCGACAGGTCGTGCGAGACGAACACGAGTGTGAGGCCCAGCTCGTCCACCAGGTCGGCGAGCAGGTTGAGGATCTGGCCGCGGACGGACACGTCGAGGGCGCTGACGGGCTCGTCGGCGACCAGCACCTTCGGCCGGGGCGCGAGCGCGCGGGCGATGGCGATGCGCTGCCGCTGTCCGCCGGAGAACTGGTGGGGGTAGCGGTCGGCGGCCGAGGCGGGCAGGCCGACCTCCTCCAGCAGCTCGGGCACCCGCCCGCCGACCGGCAGGCCGAGCGCGACCAGCGGCTCGGCCACCAGGTCGCGCACGCGCATGCGCGGGTCGAGCGAGCTCATCGGGTCCTGGAAGACGATCTGCAGGTTCTCCCGCAGGAAGCGCAGCCGCCGCTCCGGCAGGCCGGTGATCTCCCGCCCGTCGAAGACGACGGACCCGCCGGTGGGCCGGTCGAGGCCGCACAGCAGGCGCAGCAGCGTGGACTTGCCGGAGCCGGACTCGCCGACGATGCCGAACCGCTCCCCGCGGCGGACGGTCAGCGACACCTCCCGCAGGGCGTGGACGGGCGCGCCCGGCCTGGTGAGCGAGGTGCGCGGGCGGTGGTGGACGCGGCTGAGACGACGGGCCTCGATCAGCACGTCGCCCGTGGGCTCATTCCGCGGGGTGCCAGCATGCGTAGGCATGGCCGTCTCCTGTCAGCGCCGGGAGGGTCTCGCACCGCGGGGTGGCGTGCGGGCAGCGGTTGCGGAACACGCAGCCCTCGGGGAAGGCGCCCGCGGGCGGCACGCTGCCCTTGATGGTCGGGAGCCTGGTGCCGCGCGGCGTGAGCCGGGAGGCGGCCAGCAGGCCCTCGGTGTAACGGTGGAGGGGGCGGGTGAAGACCTCGCGGATGGGCCCGGTCTCGACGACGCGGCCGCCGTACATGACGATCACCCGCTCGCAGACGGAGGCCACCACCGCCAGGTCGTGGGTGATGAACAGCAGCGCGGGGGCGACCTCGGCGATCAGCTCCAGCATCTGCTTCTGCACGGTGACGTCGAGCGCGGTGGTCGGCTCGTCGCAGACCAGCAGCCCCGGCTCGTTGGCCAGGGCGATGGCGAGCATGACGCGCTGCCGCTGGCCGCCGGAGAGCTGGTGGGGGTAGGCGCGGGCGATCTGCCCTGGTTCGGGGAGCCGGACGCGGTCCAGCAGGGCGAGCGCGCGCCGCCCGGCCTCGGCGCGGGGGACGCCGTGCAGGGTCATGGCCTCGGCGACCTGCGCGCCGAGGCGCATGAGCGGGTTGAGCGCGGTCATCGGCTCCTGGAAGACCATCGACAACTCGCGTCCGCGCAGGTCCTTCAGCCGCTTCTCGGGCACGCCGACCAGGTCGCGCTCCCCGAGCCTGGCCGTGCCGGCGGCGGTGACGCCCTCGGGCAGCAGGCCCATGAGCGACAGCGCGGTCAGCGACTTGCCGGACCCGGACTCGCCGATCAGCCCGACCCGCTCGCCGGGCCCGATCGCGAACGACACGTCGTGCACGAGCCCCACCTCGCCGGCCCGTACGGAAAGCCCCTCAACCGTCAGCACGGACCCTCCTGAGCTTCGGATCGAGGTGGTCGCGCAGGCCGTCGCCGAGCAGGTTGAACCCGAGGACGGCGAGCGCGATCGCCAGGCCCGGCCACAACGCCAGACGCGGGGTGGAGAACAGCAGCTCCTGCGACTCCTGCAACATCCGCCCCCAGGACGGGGTCGGCGGCCGGGTGCCGAACCCGAGGAACGACAGCGCCGCCTCGGCCAGGATCGCGATCGCGAACGACACCGACGCCTGCACGATCAGCACGGACCCGATGTTCGGCAGCACGTGCCGCACGGCGATCGCGCCCCGGCGGCGGCCCGCGGCGCGCGCGGCCAGGATGTAGTCGGTCACCATGACCTGGAGCGTGGCGGCGCGGGCCACCCGCGCGAACGCGGGCACGGTCGCCACCCCGATCGCGATCATCGCGGTGAGCGTGCCGGCCCCGTAGACCGCGCCCAGCATGACGGCCAGCAGCAGCGCGGGGAAGGCGAACACCAGGTCGTTGACCCGCATGATCAGCTCCGACAGCCAGCCGCGCGGCGTCATCCCGGCGACCACGCCGAGCGGCACGCCCAGGACGGCGGCGATGCCGACGGCCACCACGCCGACGTAGAGGGTGGTGCGCGCGCCGACCATGAGCTGGCTGAGGGTGTCGCGGCCGAACTTGTCGGCCCCCAGCAGGTAGCCGCCGCCGGGGGCGCGCAGCTTGCGGGCGGCGTCGACGAGGGTGGGGTCGTGCGGCGTCCAGACGAACGAGACCAGCGCGGCCAGCGTCACCAGCCCGACCAGCGCGCCGCCGGTCAGCAGCGTGGCGTTCGCCCGGCCCCTCATCGCAGCCTCGGGTCGAGCAGGCGGTAGGCGACGTCCACCACGAAGTTGATCAGCAGGACCGCGGCCACCAGCACCATCACCACACCCTGGACGAGCAGCAGGTCGCGCCCGGCGACCCCGTTGAGCAGCAGGTCGCCGAGCCCGGGCAGGACGAAGACACGCTCGACCACGACCGCCCCGACCAGCAGGGTGG
This sequence comes from Nonomuraea sp. NPDC005730, assembly GCF_040630865.1. Classification (NCBI taxonomy): domain Bacteria; kingdom Bacillati; phylum Actinomycetota; class Actinomycetes; order Streptosporangiales; family Streptosporangiaceae; genus Nonomuraea; species Nonomuraea sp. NPDC005730. Next base: position 104,004 of record NZ_JBEXYK010000023.1, on the reverse strand, counting down.
CCAGTTGCAGGCCGAGCACGGTGACCACGGGGATCGAGGCGTTGCGCAGGCCGTGCCGCCACAGGGCGCCGGTGCTGCCGCGGCCCTTGGCGCGGGCGGTGCGCAGGTAGTCCTCGCGCATGACGTCGAGGACGGCGCTGCGCACGTAGCGGGTGAGCACGGCGCCCTGGACGAGCCCGAGCGACAACCACGGCAGCAGCAGCGAGCGCAGCCACTCCTGCGGGCTGTCGGCGATCGGGACGTACCCGCCGGAGGGCAGCGCCTGCGCCTTCACCGCGAACACGAACACCAGCAGGATGCCCGCGAGGAAGGCGGGGACGGCGATGCCGAGCTGACTGGCCGCGCTGATCGCCGCGCCGAGCGGGTCGCGGTGGTGCACGGCGGCGAACGTGCCGAGCGGCACCGCGACGGCCAGCGCCAGCACCATGCCGCCCAGCACCAGCACGGCCGTCACGCCGAGCCGCTCGCCGATCTGCGGGCCGATGGGCGAGCTGGTGACGTAGGAGAGGCCGAAGTCGCCGTGGGCCAGCCCGCCGATCCAGTCGAGGAACTGCACGGCCGGTGGGCGGTCGGTGCCGAACTGGCGGCGCAGCGCCGCGACCGCGTCGGGGGTGGCGTTGACGCCGAGCGCGATCTCGGCCGGGTCGCCGGGCAGCAGCGCCATGAAAGCGAACACCGCGACGGCGGCGACGGCGGCGCTCACGATCAGCACCGCCAGCCGTTTGAGCAGGTAGAGCGTCACTGCTTGGCGAGACCGGTGAAGTCGAAGGACTCCGCGATGGCGTTCTTCGGCAGCCCGGTGACGCCCTTCTTCGCCACGATCAGGTTGGGGAACAGGAACAGCCAGTCGGCGGCGGCGTCGGCCGAGAGCAGCTTGGCGGCCTTCTTCAGGTCGTCGGTCTGCTGCTGCTCGGTGCCGGCGTCGGCGGAGGCGAGGAGTTTGCCGAACTCGGGATTGTCATTGTGGAAGTAATACGATTTATCGGCAAAGATCCCCATGTCGCGGGGCTCGACGTGGTTGATGATGGACAGGTCGTAGTCGCCCTGCTTGAACACCACGTCCAGCCAGCGGGCCGGGAACTCCAGCGGCTCGATGTCGGCCGTGATGCCCACCTGGGCCAGCTGCGACTTCACGACCTGCGCGCTCGCCACCGCGTACGGCAGGTTGGGGATGCGCATCTTGACCGTCAGCGTCCTGCCGCCCAGCAACTCCTTGGCCTTGGCCGGGTCGTAGGGGTAGTCGCCGGTGCGGTCCTCGTACCAGGGGTCGGTGGGCGGCACCATCGAGCCGATGAGCTGGCCGCGCCCGGCCCACGCGGTGTCCAGCAGCGCCTTGTGGTCGATCGCGTACCGGACGGCCTGGCGGGCCTTGACGTCGTCGAACGGCGGCCGGGCGTTGTTCATCGACAACACGACCTCGCCGTTGGTGGTGCCCTCGACCGTCTGGAACCGGCCCGGATCGGCGAACTGCTGCAGCGACTCGGGCGCCTGCACGGCGGAGATGACGTCGATGCCGCCGGTCAGCAGCGCGTTGTTCATCGCCGTGGCGTCCTTGAAGTACTTCAGCGTGATCGCCGACAGCGCCGGCCTGGCGCCCCAGTAGGAGGGGTTGGCGGCGAGCTGGATCGACTCGCCGCGCTTCCACGCCCCCAGCGTGTACGGCCCGGTGCCGACGGGCTTGTTGGCCAGGTCGGCCACGCCGGTGCGGCTGAACATGGCGCCGAGCCGGGTGGCCAGGGCGTAGAGGAAGCCGTTGCTCGGCCGCTTGAGGGTGACGACCGCGGTGGCGTCGTCGGTCTTGGCCACCTTGTCGATGACGTCGAGCTGGGCCTTGATCTTGAGCTTCCAGTCGCTCCTGACCCGGTCCAGCGAGAACACCACGTCGTCGGCCGTGAACGGCGCCCCGCTGCTGAACGTGACGCCCTTGCGCAGGGTGAAGGTGTAGGTCTTCCGGTCGTCGGAGACCGACCACCTCTCGGCCAGCAGCGGCTTGATCGAGCCGTCCTGGTCGAGCTTGACCAGACCCTCGTAGACGTTGACCAGCAACGCCTGCGGGATGGCCGCGCCCTCGGTGGCGGTGAAGTCGAGGTTGGCCGGCTCGGCCACGAACCCGACGGACAGGGACTGGGCCTTGGGGGTGCCTCCGGTGCCGGAACCGCCCGAGCCGGAGCCGCCGCCACAGGCGGCTGTGACCAGCAGGAGACCGCCCACGGCGATCCAGATTCCGATTCGCCTCATGTCTTACAGCCTCCTGGCTAGTGCACTGGTCTGACCAGTAGGCTACGCACATTGCCAGTCCGTGACGGCTCGGGTCAAGGGGGCTTTCCCATGGGTGCACGGTTCGAGCCGGTGCGGGCCGTACGCGCCTACGAGCGGGTCGTGGAACAGGTCGAGGAGGCCATCGAGAGCGGGGCCCTGGGCCCGGGGGCGCGGCTGCCCAGCGAGCGCGAGCTGATGGTGCAGTTCTCGGTGGGGCGCTCCACGGTGCGGGAGGCGCTGCGCGTGCTCCAGGCGCGCGGCCTGGTGCGGTCCCGGCCGGGCGATCCCAACGGCGCGGAGGTGCTGCCGTTCTCCCCCGCCGCCTTGCACAAGTCGATGACCACGCTGGCGCGGGTGGCCGAGCTGTCGCTGGCCGAGCTGGTGCAGTTCAGGATGGTGCTCGACTCCTCGGCCGTGCTGCTGGCCGCGCGGCTGCGTACCGAGGAGCAGCTCGCCGAGATGGAGGCGGCCATCGCCGGCATGCGCGCCGCCATGCGCGACGCCACGGCCTCCGGCCATGACGCCTTCAGCGCCGCCGACGTGGCCTTCCACGACGTCGTCGTGGCGGCCAGCGGCAACACGCTCATCCAGGTCTGCACCGACGTGGTCCGCTCGGTCGTGCTGGGGCTGATCGCCGGGAAGATCGCCGACGCGCCCGACCGCGGGGCGCTGATGCGGCGCAGCATCCGGCACCACGAGGAGGTGCTGGCCGCCGTGCGCGCCGGCGACGGGGCCGCGGCCGCGCGCCTGCTGCGCCGGTCCATGTACGACTACTACGCCGTCCACCTGCCCGACGCCGAGCGGCCCGTCCTGCGCGCCCTCCTGGAGTGACGCCCGCCACAGGGGTGTTATGTTGCACGCGTGTCACGCGAGGACGGGGACGGGGTGGCGGAGGCGTTCCTGCGCACGCCGCGCCGCTACACCAGCCACCAGGTGGCCCACATGGCCGGGGTCCCGGTCTACCGGGCGCGCCGGTTGTGGCGGGCGCTGGGGTTCGCCAACGTGGCCGACGACGCGGTCGAGTTCACCGACGCCGACGTCGAGGCGCTGCGCACCATGCTCGCGATGGTCAGCTCCGGCGCCTACGACGAGGAGCACATGCTGCTGATGGCCCGCTCGATCGGGCGGGCGACGGCCCGGCTCGCCGAGTCGCAGGCCGAGCTGGGCGCCGAGGCGCTCGACCAGGCGGGCGTGCCGCTGGCCGAACGCCCGCGGGCCTGGCGGCGGCGGGCCGAGCGGGTGGTGCCCGACCTGGCGCGGCTGCTGGTCTACGCCTGGCAGCGCCAGCTCGCCGCCGCCGCCGGCCGGCTGGCCGACCAGGACATGAGCGCCGTGCGGATGGCGGTGGGGTTCGCCGACCTGGTGGCCTTCACCCGGCTCAGCCGGCAGATCACGGCGACCGAGCTGGCCCGGCTGGTCGACAGGTTCGAGGGGCGGTCGGCCGACGTCGTGACGTCCTCGGGCGGGCGGGTGGTCAAGACGCTCGGCGACTCGGTGCTGTTCGTGGCCGACAAGTCGCACGTGGCGGCCGAGATCGCGCTGCGCCTGGTGGAGACCCACCGCGGCAGGGACATGCCCGAGCTGCGGGTGGGCCTGGCCGCCGGGCCGGTGATCTGGCGCATGGGCGACGTGTTCGGCACCACCGTCAACCTGGCCAGCCGGCTCACCGCGCTCTCCCTGCCTGGAACGATCCTGGCCGACCCCGAGATGGCCGAGGAGCTGGAGGGCGACCGGGCGTTCCTGCTGCGCGCGGTCGACCGGCTGTCGGTGCGCGGGCTGGGCGAGCTGGCGCCCTTCACGATCATGCGCGCGGGAGCGGGCGGACGGGACATGCTGGACGCATGATCGTACGAGCGGTGGTCGAGGGCAGGCCGGTGGACGCCGACGCGCGCTTCGCGCTGGAGGCCCGCTACGGGCACTTCACCGCCATGCAGGTCAGAGACCGGCGCACCCGCGGCCTGGCCCTGCACCTGGAGCGGCTGGCGGCGGCCAGCCTGGAGCTGTTCGGCGCCCGGCTCGACCCGGCGGCGGTGCTCGGCTCGATCAGGGCCGTGCTCGGCGACGACCTGCGCGACGCGGGCGTGCGGGTCTACGTCGTCGAGCACGACGGCCGCCCGCGCGTCGTGGCCACCGCCGCCCCGCCCACCGAGGTCTCCACCCGCCCGCAGCGCGTCACGGCGGTCGTCTTCCAGCGTTACCTGCCGCACATCAAGAAGGCGGCCGGGTTCGCCCAGGCGCACCTGCGGCGGACCGTCACGCCCCTGGGCTTCGACGAGGCGCTGCTGACCACCGCCGACGGCCTGATCAGCGAGGGCGCGATCACGAACGTCGGCTGCTGGTCCGGCGGGCGCCTGCTGTGGCCGGACGCGCCCATGCTGCACGGCACGGCCATGGGCCTGCTGGAGGGCATGCTGGCGGGCATCGACGTGCCCCAGGAGCGCCGCCCCCTGAAGGTCGCCGACCTGCCGGGCTTCGACCTGGTGTTCCTGTGCAACTCCCACGGCGTGGTCCCGGTCGGCGAGGTCGACGGCGTGCCGCTGCGCCAGGACGGCGCGACGCTGGCCCGGCTCCTCTCCAGCTACGACGCCGTCCCGTGGGACCCGCTGGATTGATCCCGGGCCGTGCGGCGTTGCACGCGGGCGTGACCCTGTACTCGATTCTCGACCGTTCGCTCCTGCGCCGGGGCTCCGACGCGGCCACCGCGCTGCGGGACACCGTCGCGTTCGCCCGGCAGGCCGAGGAGCTGGGCTACCACCGGTTCTGGGTGGCCGAGCACCACAGCGTGCCCGGCGTGGCCGGGGCGGCGCCGACCGTGCTGGCCGCGGCCGTCGCGGCGGCGACCGGGCGCATCCGGGTGGGCACCGGCGGCGTGATGCTGCCCAACCACCGGCCGCTGGTGGTGGCCGAGCAGTTCGGGGTGCTGGAGTCGCTCCACCCCGGGCGGATCGACATGGGGCTCGGGCGTTCGGTGGGGTTCACCGGCGGCGTCCGGCGGGCGCTCGGGCACGGCAAGGAGGCCGCGGACGGGTTCGGCGACCAGATCGGCGAGCTGCTGGGGTACTTCACCGGCGGGCAGCGGACGCATCCGGGTGTGCACGCCGTCCCGGCCGAGGGGCTGCGTCCGCAGGTGTTCGTGCTGGCCATGGGGTCGGGGGCGGATCTCGCGGCGGAGCTCGGGCTGCCCATGGTGATCGGGGCCGGGCCGCGGGCGGTGGAGGCGGCGGCGCGCTACCGGGCCGGGTTCCGGCCCTCGGAGTGGGCGGCGCGGCCGTACGTGATGGCGGCGGTCAGCGTCGCGGTGGGGGCGACCAGCGAGGAGGCGGCGCTGCTCCAGCTGCCCGAGGCGTGGTCCACGGCGCGCTCGCGCACCGGCGGCGCGTTCCCCCCGCTGGTGCCGGCCGAGGAGATCACCCGGCTGGAGATGGCCGGTCGGGAACGGGCGCTGCTGGAGGAGGCGCTGAAGGGCCAGATCCACGGGACCGCGCCGGAGGTGGCGGTCGCGCTGGGCTCGTTGGTGGAGGCCACCGGCGCCGACGAGGTGCTGGTCACGATGAACACCTACGACCTGGAGCGGCGGCTGGAGTCGTACCGGCGGCTGGCCGTTCTGAGGTGATCGCCAATTCAGTCGCCTTTTGTTGGCAAATGCCCCTATTGCGCGCGCCAATCGGGCTCCGGTAATTACCGGATGTCACCCCTGTTCCATCCGGGCAACACCCATACCTAGGGGGTTCAATGGCGCGCACCCGAATCATCGGAATCGCTGCCGCACTTCTCTTACTGCCCACGCTGACCGCGATACCCGCGTCGGCCGAGTCCCCGCAGGCGGCCGCCACGGCCGCGCCGCCGAGCGACGTGAAGGAGCTCACCCGCAAGGACTTCACCCTCGACGGCAAGCCCGTCAAGGTCCCCGCGAAGTACGAGGCCCGCGCCACGGCCAAGGCCGCCGCCGAGACGCCGCCGGTCGGCACCGTACGGCAGTGGCTGGCCACGGACGACTACAACGGCCGCCTGTACCGCAAGGACTACACGCTGCGCGGCGTCGGCGACAAGATCGAGGTCTGGGTCGCCAACGACCTGGCCTTCCCGGCCGGCGACTGCCGCATGCAGGTGCCCGGGACCACGGAGATCACCGACGCCCAGGTCACGAACCTGGTGCAGCAGTTCGACACGAACATGTTCCCGAAGGAGACCGCGACCTTCAGCACGCCGCCGGACCGGGACGGCACGAACGCCGTGCTCGGCCCCGACGCCAACGGCAACGGCGGCGTCTACACCGGCGCCGGCGACCGCACGGTGACGCTGATCGACAACGTCCGGGACGACAACTACTACACCTTCCCGGCCGCGACCACGTACATCGCGGGCTTCTTCTCCTCCCAGTACAACGAGCTGCTCGACCGCAACGTGATGACGATCGACGCGTTCGACTGGCTGCACAGGACCGGCGCGAACCCGCCGGACAACCCGACCTCCGACGTGTGCACCTCGCGCTCGGCCCGGCCCTTCCAGTACGAGGGCGTCTTCGCCCACGAGTGGCAGCACCTGCTGCACTACTACACCGACCCGCTGGAGACCACCTGGGTCAACGAGGGCCTGTCGGACTTCGCCATCTCGGTGACGGGTTACGGCAACCCCAAGGCGACGGTGTTCGAGAAGGGCTTCGACAACCACATCAACTGCTTCCAGGGCTTCGGCATCGTCCAGACGCCGTACAACCCGAACCCGCGCAACTGCGGCGGCCCGCAGAACTCGCTCAACCTGTGGGGCGACGGCGGCAACCCGGACGCGGTGCTGGCCGACTACGGCAACGCGTACGCGTTCATGTTGTTCCTGTACGACCGGTACGGCGCGGACTTCCTGTCCAAGCTGCACCGTGACGGCGCCCTCCAGGGCCTGGCCAGCGTCAAGGCGGCGCTCGGCAGCACGAACCTGTACCAGGTGCTGCACGACTACCAGACGATGGTGCTGGTGGACAAGGTCGTGGGCAGCCGCGGCGTGGTGCTGGGCGTGCCGAAGAAGCGGGTGACGACCGCGAGCCTGAACTCCACGGTCAACCTCGCCAACCCGGCCGCGTACAACACTCCGGGGGCGGCCCCGAACGGCGCCGACTACGTGCAGATCCGCAAGCCGGGCGGGGCGGCGCCGACCTCGCTGTCCTTCCAGGGCGCCAAGACGCTGCCGCCGATCCCGCTGGCCTGGACCGTCGTCTCCGACGACCCCGACCGCGCGGGCAACCCGGTGCTGTGGTCGGGCAACGCCAGCAACCTCAACGTCGCCGCGGTGACCAAGGTGACGGTCCCGGCCGCCGACCCGACGCTGCGCTTCCTCGCCAAGTACGGCGCGGAGTCCGGCTTCGACTACGGCTACGTGATCGTCTCCGCGGACGGCGGCAAGACCTACACCGCGATCCCCGGTGACAGGACGGTGGCCGGTCCGCTCGGCCCGGCGGTCAACGGCACCACCACCGGGTTCCAGCCGCACACCTACAGCCTGTCCGCCTACGCGGGCAAGGAGATCCTCGTCGGCTTCCAGTACGTCAGCGACGGCGGGGTCAACGAGGGCGGCTGGAAGATCGACGACGTCACGGTGGGCGCGACGGCGGTGAGCGACGGGGCCAGCCTGGAGCCGTTCGACTCCCCGACCGAGGTCTCCCCGACGCCGGTCAGCAACTGGAACGTGCGTCTGGTCGGCCTGGACGAGCGGCACTCGGTGGTGCTGCAGGCCCAGTTCGACGGCAAGGGCTCGATCAGCCTCAACCGGCTGCAGCTCGCGCCGTTCGCGGTCTTCCCGTCGGTGGTCGCGATCGTGGCCTATGACGAGCCGACCGAGCAGGTGCAGCAGTACGCGCCGTACACGCTGAAGGTCAACGGCGTCACCCAGCCAGGGTGAGCCCGAGGAGGCGTCCGCCGGGGGTCGGCGGGCGCCTCCTTCGTCGGGTACGATCGCCGAACATCATTCGGCATGGGGGTGCCCAGCATGACCACGCGCCAGCACACGATCGGCGACCTCCTGCGGCGCTCGGCCGCCAGGTTCCCCGCCAAGACCGCCGTGATCTACGGCAACGTCCGGCAGAGCTACGCCGATCTCGACCTGGAGGTCAACCGCACGGCCAACGCGCTGGCGGCGCGGGGCGTGGCCAAGGGCGACCGGTTCGCCCTGTTCAGCCATAACAACCACGCGTTCGTGGTGGCCTACTTCGCGCTGGCCCGGCTGGGCGCGATCTCCGTGCCGATCAACTTCATGCTCGGGCCGCGCGAGGTGGCCTACATCCTGGAGCACTCCGGCGCGACGGGGATGCTGGCGGAGCAGGCGCTGCTGCCGGTGGCCGAGGCCGCGGCCGGGCCGGCCGTGCGGGTGCGCGGCGTGATCGGCGCGGCCGAGGGCTGGGAGTCCTTCTCCACCTGGCGCGGCGACGACGCCGAGCCGCAGGTGGAGATCGCCGCCGACGACCCGATCCAGCTCATGTACACCAGCGGCACCGAGTCCCGGCCCAAGGGCGCCACGCTGTCCAGCGGGAGCCTGCTGGCCCAGTACGTGAGCTGCGTCGTCGACGGCGAGATGAGTTCCGACGACGTCGAGGTGCACGCGCTGCCCCTCTACCACTGCGCCCAGCTCCACTGCTTCCTGACGCCCGGCATCTACCTGGGCGCCACCAACCTCGTCCTGCCGGGCGCCGACCCGGCCTCGATCCTGGCCACCATCGAGGGCGAGCGCGCGACCAAGCTGTTCTGCCCGCCCACCGTGTGGATCGCCCTGCTGCGCCACCCCGACTTCGACCGCCGTGACCTGTCCTCGCTGCGCAAGGGCTACTACGGCGCCTCGATCATGCCGGTCGAGGTGCTGAAGGAGATCTCGGCCCGGCTGCCGGACGTGCGCCTGTTCAACTTCTACGGCCAGACCGAGATGGCGCCGCTGGCCACCATCCTGCGGCCCGAGGAGCAGCTGACCCGGCTGGGCTCGGCCGGGCGGCCCGCGCTCAACGTCGAGACCAGGATCGTCGACGACGAGGACCGGCCCGTGGCGCCGGGCGTGGTCGGCGAGATCGTCCACCGCAGCCCGCACGCCATGCTCGGCTACTGGAACGACCCCGACAAGACCGCCGAGGCGTTCCGCGGCGGCTGGTTCCACAGCGGCGACCTCGGCGTCATGGACGCCGACGGCTACCTGTCGGTGGTCGACCGGAAGAAGGACATGATCAAGTCCGGCGGCGAGAACGTGGCCAGCCGCGAGGTGGAGGAGGTCATCTACCAGCATCCGGCGGTCGCCGAGGCGGCCGTGTTCGGCGTCCCGGACGAGCGGTGGATCGAGGCGGTGACGGCCGCCGTGGTACTGCGCGAGGGCGCGGGACTGACCGCCGCCGAGCTGAACGCGTTCCTGCGCGAGCGGCTGGCCGCCTTCAAGACGCCCAAGAACGTGGTGTTCGTGGACGCGCTGCCGAAGAACGCCTCCGGCAAGGTGCTCAAACGCGAACTGCGCGACGCCTTCTGAACCCCGGCGCCGTCACTTGCCGAGCAGGTCGGCGGCCAGTTGCCGGAGCACCACGCGCTGGGTCGTCCCCGTCGCCGTCCTCGGCAGCTCGTCCAGGACCAGCACCTCGCGCGGGCGCCGGCCGGCGGCCAGACCCTCGCGGCAGAACGCGATGAGCTCGGCGGCGTCGATCGGGCGGCCCGGCCTGGGCACCACGCAGGCGACCGGCCGGTCCATCCCGTCGGCGCCGGCGTGGGCGACCACCGCGCACTCGGCGACCGAGGGGTGCTCCAGCAGCCGGGCCTCGACCTCCATGGGCGACACCCAGGCGCCGCCCGCCCTGATCAGGTCGTCGGAGCGGCCCAGGAAACGGTAGGAGCCGTCGGCGGCGCGGGCGCAGGTGTCGCCGGTGCGCAGCCACTCGCCCTGGAACGCCTGGCGGGTGCCGGCGGTGCGGCACCAGTAGCCGGTGGCGATCGAGTCGCCGCGCACGTACAGGTGGCCGGGCTGCCCGTCGGGGACGGGCGCGCCGGAGTCGTCCAGCAGGCGCACCTCGTAGCCGGGCACCACGGTGCCGGAGCCGGCGGGGCGCGCCTGGCCCGGACGGCCGGAGAGGAAGATGTGCAGCGCCTCGGCGGAGCCCAGGCCGTCGATGACGTCCACGCCGAAGCGGCCGGTGAAGCGGCGGTGGAGCTCGGCGGGCAGCGCCTCGCCCGCCGAGACGGCCAGGCGTACCGAGGCGAAGGCGTCCTCGGGGGCCCCGGCGGCCAGCAGCGCGGCGTAGAACGAAGGACCGGCGAAGAACAGGGTGGGGCGCTCGGCCAGCAGGCGCTCGACGACGCCGCCCGGGGTGGGCCCGGCGGGGTCGAGGATCGTGGTCGCGCCCGCGGCGAGCGGGAAGATCAGGGAGTTGCCGAGCCCGTAGGCGGAGAACAGCCGGGCCGCCGAGAAGCACCGGTCCTCGGGGCGCACGCCGAGCACCTGCCGCCCGTACGCCTCGTGGACGTCGCGCAGCGCGCCGTGGCGGTGCATGGCCGCCTTGGGCGCGCCGGTGGTGCCGGCGGTGTAGAGCCACAGCGCGGGCGAGTCGGGCCAGGTGTCGTACGAGCCGGTCGCGCCCCGGCCGGCCTCCAGCACGTCCGACCACTGGCAGACCGGCACGCCGGGCTCGACCGCCGCCGGCGGGCCCGCTCCGGTCGCGGTGGCGATGCGCGAGACGTGGCCGGGGGCCTGGCGGCTCGCGTCGGTGAGCACGAGCGCCACGACCTCGGGCGCCGACAGCAGCGCCTCCTGCACGGCCGGCTCGAACTCGGGCGCGGAGACCACCACCCGCGCCCTGGAGTCCCGGATCAGCGCGCCCAGCTCGGCCCCGTCGTACAGGGCCGGCACCGGGACGGCGACCGCGCCCATCCGCAGCACGGCCAGGATCGTGATCAGCGTCTCGGGCCGGTCGGGCAGGACGAGCAGCACCCGCTCCTCCGGCCGTACGCCCATCACCCGCAGCCCGCCGGCCAGCTCGGCGACGTGCGTGGCGAGCTCGGCGTACGTCATGGCGCCCATCGGCCCGGTGACGGCGACGCGGTCGCCGTGCCCGGCCTCGACCAGGCGGTCGGTGAGATGGACGCCGGCGTTGAACGACTCGGCAGGCATGGTCGTCCCCATCCGCAGAAGGGCGTGTGCAGCTGAATCCTCCATACAGAATCGATGAGCCGTCAACTACTTCTGCGAGGACGGGTGTCGGCGGGGCCGCAACCCCGGGCCGACGTCGGCGGCGCCGGAGCGCACGTGGTCCAGGAAGGCGCGCACGGCTGGCGTGAGCCGGGCCCCGGCGGGCCAGCACGCCCCGATCGTGCGGAACACCGGGGGCGACAGCGGGATCTGCACGACGCCCTCTGCGGGCGCCAGACGGGGCAGCACGGCCACGCCGAGCCCGGCCGCCACCAGGCCGCGCACGGTCTCCGACTCCTGCCCCTCGAAGGCGATCCTGGGCGCGAACCCGGCCGCCGCGCACAGGTCGTCGGTGATCTGGCGGACGCCGTAGCCGTGTTCGAGCGTCACCAGCTCCTCCCCGGCCAGTTCGGCGGGGCGCACCCGGGCGCGTCCGGCGAGACGGTGGCCGGGCGGCACGGACAGCACCAGCTCCTGGTCGGCGAGCGGGTGCCCGGCCAGGCCCGGGTCGCCGTCGGGCAGGGGCGCGACGAACACCAGGTCGATCTCGCCCTCGGCGAGCGCGCGCAGCATGTCCTGGCGCGAGCCCTGCGCCAGGCTGAACCGCACGCCCGGGTGGCGCTCGCGGAAGCCCCGGATGAGCGAGGGGACGAGCGTGCGGCCCAGCAGGTGCAGGAACCCGAGCACGATCCGGCCGCTGCCGGGGTCGATCTCCTCGCGCACCTCGCGGGCGGCCGACTCCATGGTGGCCAGCGCCCGGCCGGAGGCGGCGGCCAGGACGCGCCCGGCCCTGGTCAGGCGGATGCCCCGCCCGTACGGGACGACGAGGGGCGCTCCGACCAGGTCGGCCAGCGCGGCCAGGCGGCGGCTGGCGGTGGGCTGCGGCATGCCGAGCAGCTCGGCCGCCCGCGTGACGTGCCCGGTCTCCCCCACGGCGGCCAGCAGGGCGAGCGTGGGAGCCAGCCCGGCGGCCAGCCGCTCGTCCACGAGATCGCATTCATCCACCACAGCATGAATTATCGCCTATCTCCGCATTGGACGTATTTATTAGCCTTGCTTAGCGTTTCCAGGCATGGCGGTCATCGAAGCTCGACAAGTCGGCACCCGGCGGGCCGGCCCGGCCGTGGCGGCGGCCGGCGTCTCCTCCTTCGCCCTGCTGTACGCGCCGCAGCCCGTCCTGCCGCAGCTCGCCGCCGACTTCCGGCTCGACCCCGGCGGCGCGTCGCTGGCCGTCGGCGTGGCCACGGCGGCGCTGGCGGTGGCGGTGCTGCCGCTGGCCGCGCTGGCGGAGGTCGTCGGGCGGCGGCGGATGATCGTGTGGTCCGTGCTGGCCTCGGCGCTGATCGGGCTGGCGCTGCCGCTGGCGCCGACGTTCCCCGTGCTGGTGGCGATGCGGGCGGCGCAGGGGGTGGCGGTCGCCGGGTTCGCCGGGGTCGGGGCGGCGTACCTGGCCGATCTGGTGGGGGCGACGAGGCTGGCCGGGGCGGTGGGCGTGATGATCGCCGGGAACTCGGTGGGCGGGATGCTGGGCCGGCTGGGCGCCGGGTTCGCCGCCGGGCCGTGGGGGTGGCGCGGCGCGATGCTGGTGGTGGCCGGCGTCTCTCTGCTCTGCTCGGCGTACGCGGCCCGCACGCTGCCCGCCCCGCCGCCCGTCGTCCGTGCCGCACCCACCAGGGGCGGCGGACGGATCGGGACGGCCCTGCTGGCGCCGTACACGGTGGGGGCGCTGGGCGTCGGCGCGTTCGTCGCCCTGTACAACGCCGCCTCCTTCCGCCTGGCCGCGCCACCGCTGTCGCTCTCCCCCGCCGTGGCCTCCCTGGTCTTCCTCTCCTACGCCCTCGGCACCGCCTCCTCGGCCGCCGCCGGCCGGCTGGCGGACCGCCTGGGGCGCCGGGCGGCCCTGGTCGCCGCCCTGGCCGTGACGGCCGCCGGCTCGGCGCTGACCGCGCTCGGCCCGCCGGCCGCGGTCGTGACCGGGTTCGCCGTGCTGACCGCCGGGTTCTTCGCCGCGCACGCCGTGGCCAACGCGTGGGTCGCCGCGCAGGCCCCGCCGGCCGCCCGCGGGCGCGCCGCCGGGATCTACACCCTGTGCTACTACCTGGGCAGCGGCGCCGGCGGCACGGCCGGCAGCGCCGTCTACGGCCACGCCGGATGGACCTGGCTGATCGTGCTGACCTCGGCCTGGCTGCTGCTGGCGATCGTGGCCGTGCTCGTCGCGGGCCGGCCATCGCGGGGTGTTGCCAGGCGGCCCCGGCAGGAGTACGCCTGACATCACAGGGGTGGGCTACTTCCAGGAGGGGAAGACGATGGCCGACCAGTTCATCGTGTTGCGCGATCTGAGCAGGACCCGCATGGCCGCGCCGTTCGAGCGGGGCGCCGCCGCGGCCGAGACGCCGAGCGAGCCGCACGTCGAGATCACCGGGCTCGGCAAGCGCGAGGTGGCCGACCTCGCGCGGGACCCGTCGGTGGCCGCGGTCGCCCGGCCGATGCCGACCACCGTCCCGGGCGCCCCCGAGGACGTCGAGGCGCCGCCGCCGGAGGCGGAGGCGGGCGCGCAGGTCACGTGGGGGGTGCGGGCGCTGGGCGCCGACGCCTCCACCCGTACGGGGGCGGGGACGGTGGTCGCCGTCCTCGACACCGGCATCGACGCCACGCACCCCGCCTTCACCGGGATGACGCTGGTGGAGGAGGACTTCACCGGGTCGGGCCGCGGCGACAAGGTCGGCCACGGCACCCACTGCGCCGGCACCGTCTTCGGCCGCCCGGTCGACGGCATGCGCATCGGCGTCGCGCCCGGCGTCGAACGGGCGCTGATCGGCAAGGTGCTCGGCGACGACGGCAAGGGCTCGACCGCCGAGACGGTCAAGGGCCTGCTCTGGGCGCTCGGGAACGACGCCGACGTCATCACCATGTCGCTCGGCATCGACTTCCCGGCCGCCATGCGCCAGCTCGAGGAGCGCGGTCTGCCGCAGTTCCTGGCCACGTCGATCGCGCTGGAGTCGTACCGGGCCACGTTGCGGCTCTACGACTCGCTGATGCGGATGATCGCGGCCAGGGCGGCGTTCGGCGCCGGCACGATCGTCGTCGCGGCCACGGGGAACGCCAGCCACCGGGAGCTGCGGCCGGACTTCGAGGTCGGGCCGGAGCTGCCGTCGGCCGCCGAGGGCATGATGGCCGTGGGCGCGGTGCAGCGGCTGCCGTCCGGGCGGCTGGCGGTCGCACGGTTCTCCAACACCTTCCCGCAGGTGTGCGCGCCGGGCGTGGAGGTGGTCTCGGCCCGTACCGGAGGCGGGCTGACCAGCAAGAGCGGCACCAGCATGGCCGCGCCGCACGTGGCCGGGGCTGCTGCGCTGTGGTGGCAGGAGCTGCGGGCCGGCAGCGACGGCGCGCGGGCCGCGGCGGTCACCGGCCGGTTGCTGCTGACCGCCGCGACGGACGTGTTCGTCCCGGACGCCGACGTCGAGGACCTGGGGGCGGGGCTGGTCCAGGCGCCCCGCTGAGCGGGCACGGTCTCCCGGCCGGGGTGGCCGGGAGACCGTCAGGGACCTTCGGGGTCCACCGTGTCGGCGTCGGCCCAGAACGGCGCGGCCAGCTCGCGCAGCCGGGCCGCGCCGACCCGGTCGAGCAGGGCGAGCGCGCCCGCGTTGTCGGCGAGCTGGGCCGTGCTCGTGACGCCGAACAGCACGCTGGCCACCGCAGGATGGGTGAGGCAGAACGCCACGCACACCTGCGCGGGCGTCGCCTCCAGCCCGGCCGCCACCTCGGCCAGCCCGGCGGCGGCCGTCGCGGCCCGCTCGCGCACGCCGCCGGGGTCGGGGAAGACCGGCCGGGCGGGCCTCTCCTTGCCGGCCAGCAGCCCGCCTTCGAGCACGTCGCTGGCCTGCAGCGACACGCCGGCGTCGAACACCTCGGAGAACGGCACCCCTTCCGGGATCGAGCGGCGGCACGGGTTGTACTTGAGCTGGGCCAGTTGCGGTCCCGGCGAGCCGAGGTCGCGGGCGTGGTTGCGGATGGTCAGGATGGAGGTGGCCGACCAGTTGTTGACGCCCCAGCAGCCGAGCAGCCCCTCCGCCTCCAGCGCGGCCAGCTCGCGGGCCAGGCGGCGCAGGTCGAGGTCGTCCCGGTGGACGTCGCCGACCACGGCCAGGTCGGCGTGGTCGGTGCCGGCCCGCAGCAGCGCGCGTTCGAGCTGGTCGCGCAGCGGGCGCCCGGGGTGGTCGTCGAGCCAGAGCTTGACCGAGAGCAGGTAGTCCTCGCGGGCCAGGCCGGCGGCCCTGACCATGGCCGAGAAGAGCACGTCGGTGAAGACCGGCCGCCGGCCGGGCAGGCCGTAGACGCCCACGTCGAACAGGTTGACGCCGATCTCCACGGCGTGCCGCAGCAGCGCGACGGCCGCGCCGAAGTCCATCCGGTCGTAGGTGTGCCAGGACCCCAGCGACAGCACCGACGCCTCGGGGCCGTGCGCGCCGATCTGGCGCTGGGGGACCTTGACCGTCATACGTTCGCCTCCGAGTCCCAGACCTGGTGGCGGCTGCGCCACCACAACAACGCCACCATCACCAGGAACGGCAGCACCCCGCGGTACTGCTGGACCGCCTCCAGCGAGGCCGTCACCCCTTCCAGGCAGCCCAGCAGCAGCCCGCCCGCCAGCGTCAGCCACAGGCTGCTGAACGCCCCCACCATGGCCACCGCCAGCGCGGTCGTGACCAGGTTGCCCAGCGTGGAGAAGTCGCCGCCGAGCCGGGGCGCGACCAGGACGACGACGAGCGTGCTGACCGCGCCGATCGCCACCCAGACGGCCAGCGCGAGCCGGGGCGCGGGGATGCCGACGACCTGCGCGGTGGCCGGTCGTTCCGACAGCGCCTGGAGCCGCAGCCCCACCCGGGTGCGCCCGAGCAGCAGCCCCACGCCGACCGTGATGAGCACCGCGAACGACAGCGACACCAGCACCGCCTGCGGCACGACCACCTCGCCCACGGTGAAGGCGGGCGCGTCGAACGGCTGCGGGAAGCGCCGCGCGCCGCTGGTGTTGTTGCCGAACAGCCGCAGCCCGACCGACATCAGCGCGACGAACACCGCCACGGTGACGGCCGCCTTCGTGCGCAGGTCGTGCTCGCCGAACCAGCGCACCAGGCCGAGGCCGAGCAGCGCCGAGACCAGCCCGCCGGCCAGCGCCCCGAGCGGGAGCGCGAGCCAGACGTTCAGGCCGGCGTCGGTGAGGGTGACCATGACGAAGGCGCCCATCGCGCCCACGGCCGCCATCGCGAAGTTCACCACCGCGACGAGCCGGTAGGTCAGGACGACGCAGAGCCCGAGCAGCGCGTACACGCCGCCGCTGGTCAGGCCCGCGACCACGGAGTCGAGCATCAGCCGTTCCGCTTCGGGACGATGAAGCCCTCGGGCAGCACCGTCCACTTGCCGTTCTCGGCCTTGACGAACCGGCTGCCCTCGATGGGGTTGTGCGTCTGGCCGGGGCCGAACACCCAGGGCGTGCCGACCATGGGGTAGGTGATGGGCTGCATCGACTTGAACGCCTTGGTCACCGACTCCCGGGTGATGTCCCCCTTGATCGTCTTGAGGACCTGGACGAACACGTCGGCCGCCATCACCCCGCCCTGGCTGAACGCGGTCTTCTGGATCTTGTTGTCGTTGACGATCTTCGCCCACCGCTCGTTGCCCGGCAGCGTCTCGTCGGTGTACGGCTGCCACTCGGTGCCCGCCTGGGCCTTCATGCCGGCCGGGATGAGGGCGGCGTTGGCGTCGGTGTAGGCGTTGGCCATGAGGATGAAGTCGACGTCCTGCATGCCCTGGGTCTTGGCCTGGGCGAACCACGGCCCGACCTGGGCGTTGTAGACGACCGCCCGGCAGCCGCCGCTCTTGAGCTTGACCAGGTACGGCGTCGGGTCGCCCTGCCCGACCGAGGTGTCCTTGACCGCCAGCGTCTTGCCGGTGATGTCGCTCCACTCCTTGATGGCCGCGTCGATGCCGCCGCCGCTGCCCGGCAGCACGGTGAAGGCCAGGCACACCTTGTCGTGCTTGAGCGTCTCGGAGGCGTAGTAGAGCATCGCGGTCAGCAGCTTGAACGGGCCGGGGTTGACCGGGGCGATGTTCGGGCTGGTGAAGCAGGCCGGGTCCACGCCCACGGCCGGGATCGAGACGATCTGCGCCTTGCTGTAGGTGGCCCGGTTGAGCCCGCAGTCCACGGCGCTGGAGGAGCCGACGAACGCGACGACCTCCTCGGAGTCGATCAGCTCGCGCGCCGCCTCCGTGGAGCGCTGCGGGTTCATCGCGTCGTCCTTGCTGATCAGCTCGATCTTGCGGCCGTTGATCCCGCCGGCCTTGTTGACCTCCTCGAAGACGGCCTTGACCGCCTGCGGCACCTCGGGGGTCTGGAACAGGCCGGTGACGCCGTTGACGGCGCCGACCTTGATGGGCCCGTCGGTGCCCGAGCCGCCGGAGCAGGCCGTCAGAGCGGTCAGCAGGCCGAGGACGGGCAGGGCCATGAGTACGCGTTTCACGATGTCTCCTCCAAGACGGTGCCGAGGTAGGCGGCCCTGACGGCCGGTGCGTCCAACACGTCGAGCGTCGGCCCCGAGGCGATCACGTGCCCGAAGTCCAGCACCGTGACCTGGCCGCAGGCGGCTCGTACGAGATCCATGTCGTGCTCCACCAGCAGGATCGACACGCCGAAGCGGGCCGGGACCTGGGCCAGCCGGCGGCCGAGCCGCAGCGACTCGGCGGCGGACTGGCCGGCGGCCGGCTCGTCGAGCAGCGCGACCTTCGGCCTGGCGGCGATCGCGGCGGCGACGTCGAGCAGCCTCCTGGTGCCCGCGTCCAGGATCGACACCGGCACCTCGCCGGGCGGGCAGCCGAAGAAGCGCAGCACCTCCTCCGCCTCCTGCCCGGGCAGGCGCCGCCCGGCGACGATCGCCAGGTACTCCTCCTGCGTCAGCTCCGGGGCGATGGCGGTGGTCTGGAACGTGCGGCGCAGCCCGCGCCTGGCCCTGACGCTCGGGCTGAGCCGGTCGAGGGGCTGCCCGGCGAGCACGACCGAACCCTCGTAGCGGGCGGCGAAGCCGGTGACCGCCGAGATCAGCGTGGACTTGCCGGCGCCGTTCGGGCCGATCAGGCCGGAGACGCCGAGGGCGGGCACGGTCAGGTCCACGCCGTCCAGGGCGACGACCTGGCCGAACCGCACGCTCAGCCCGCGGATCTCCAGCACGTCGCCCTCGCCCGCCGCCGGAGGGACCGGGGCGGGCTCCTCGGCGGGCGCGGCCTCCAGCAGGGGGCGCGCGGCCCGTTCGCGCCGGCGGGCGCGGGTGAAGTCGGTCTGGCTGACCCCGCTGCGCAGGGCGAAGATCGCCATGACGCCGAACAGGATGCCACCGAGGTCCTGCGGCAGGCGCAGCTTCTCCAGCACCGTGGCCATGACCGCGCCGAAGATGCCGCCCAGGACGGCGCCCTCGGTGTTGTGCGGCCCGATGAGCACGGCGACCGCGAACAGCGCCAGCGACTGCATCATCGCGAAATTTCCGGATACGACGAGGCCGAGCTGCCCCGCCATCAGCCCGCCCCCGATGCCGGCGATGAACGCGCTGATGGCGAAGGCCGTGAGCTTGCTGCGCGCCACGGAGATGCCGTGCGCCGCCGCCGCCCGCTCGGAGTGCCGCAGCTCCAGCCAGGACCGCCCGATCCTGGTCCGGTTGGCCAGCGCCAGGCCGATCGCGATCAGCACGAACACGGCCATGGCCAGCACGAAGTACGCCGCGTCGGAGGAGAAGGGCTCCGGCCGGACGAGGGTCTTCAGCTCGGTCGTGCCGGGGAACTGGTTGGCGTTCAGCACGATGTCGGTGGAGACGGCGAAGCCGAGCGTGACGACGGCGAGGTTGACGCCCCGGATGCGCAGCGCGGGCAGCCCGATCGCGACGCCCACCGGCACGGCCGCCAGGCCGCCGAGCACCAGCCACAGCAGGAAGCCGCCGGGCGCGTCGGCCAGGTTCAGCCGCAGCACCACCCAGGCCCCGATCGCCGCGAACGACATCTGGCACAACGACATGACCCCGGCCCGCCCGACGATCACGCCGTAGCTCTGCATGAGCACCCCGCTGACCACGGCCGCGATCGCCAGGTAGATCCAGTACGGCGGCAGCACCCAGGGCAGCACCGCGCACGCCGCGACGGCCAGCCCCAGCCCGGGGCCCCAGGATTTCAGCAGCGCGTTCATCAGCTCCCGCCTTCCGTGCCGGCCGCCCGGGCGAGGCCGTCGTCGGTGACGGCGCCGAAGTAGAACTCGTGCAGCCGGTCCTGCGCCCCGCGCAGCTCCTCGCACGGGCCCTCGAAGACCACCCGGCCCTTGCGCAGCACGTACGCGCGGGCGCCGATCTCCAGCGCCAGGTTGGCGAACTGCTCGACGAGCAGCACCCCGATGCCCCGCTCGGCCAGCTCCCGCACCGAGCCCATCAGGCGGCGGACCACGACCGGCGCGAGACCGAGCGACATCTCGTCGATGAGGACGACCTTGGGCCCGGCGATCAGCGCCCGGCCGATGACGAGCATCTGCTGCTCGCCGCCGGACAGGTTGGCGGCCGGCAGGGTGCGCCTGCGGTCCAGCTCGGGGAAGATGTCGTAGACCATGGCCGGGTCGCCGTCGCCGGAGACCAGCAGGTTCTGCTCCAGCGTGAGCGTGCGGAACACCGTGCGGGCCTGCTCGGCGTACCCGAGTCCGGCCTGGGCGCGGCGGTAGGTGGGCAGGCCGGTCAGCGGCGCGCCGGCCAGGGTGACCGTACCGGCGGCGGCGGGGGCCAGGCCCGCGATGCCGTCGAGCAGGGTGGTCTTGCCCGCGCCGTTCGCGCCGAGCAGCACGGTGACCGTGCCGGGCGCGACGCCGAGGCTCACCTCGTGCACGACGGGCACCTCTCCCCTGGAGACGCTGAGGCCCCGTACGTCGAGGACGTCGTCCGCGGGAGCGCCCATCAGCGGCTCCGGCAGCGGTCGTCGGCCGCGGCGGCCGGCGGCGCGTGCGCCGGTCCGCGAGGGGCCCGATCGATGATGCGCCGTGCCTCGAAAGGTAGAGGCATCGTCACCTCCCGGCACGAAATCGTATCTGATTCCATGTACGTTATGCGGATGGAAATGAGAGTGTCCAGAGCGGAGCGGATATGAAATCTGCGGCTGACAACAGGTCGGCGGATCTGGTCATGACCGGCGGCGTCGTCCACACGATGAACGCGGCCGGCCATCTCGCGTCCGGCATCGCGATCAAGGACGGACGCATCGTCAGGGTCGGCACTCCACTGCAGGTCCAGGCCATGGTCGGCCCGGGTACGCGGGTCGTGCGCCTGCGCGGCAGATCGGTGCTGCCCGGCATCAACGACAGCCACCTGCACGGCGCCTGGCTCGGCCTGCGCTGGCCCGACCTCCTGCTGGACCGCCTGACCGGCACCGGCGACCTCGTCCCCGACTCCCGGCTGGGCAAGCAGGCGGAGCGGCGGGCGGCGATCCTGCGCGCCGGCGACCTGCTGGCCTCCCTGGGCATCACGAGCTACACCGAGCCCGGTCTCGGCCCCTGCGAGCACGACGGCGGCGGGCGCTTCGGCGTCGAGGTCCTGCGCGAGTACGCCGGGATGGCCGCGCGGGGCGAGCTGAAGGCGCGGGTGAGCGCGTTGCTGCTGTTCGCCGAGGTGGACGGGCGCAGCTCACTGCCCGACCTGGTCGCCGGGCTGCGCGACCTGACGCCGCCCGCCGAGGTGCCGGGCTGGTTCAAGGTGGCCGGGGTGAAGATCTTCGCCGACGGCATCCCGCCGATGCGCACGGCCTGGAGCGACGAGCCGTACGAGGACGGCTCGCACGGCGCCCCGCTGGTCGAGGGCGGCTCCGAGGACGAACGCGAGACCGCGCTGACGACCATGATCGAGACCGCCGCCGCGGCCGGGCACCAGGTCGCGGTGCACGCCACCGGCAGCCGCGCGACCAGGACGGTCACCCGCGCCCTGGCCGGGGCCCCGGGGCGGCGCCACTACCTCGTCCACGGCGACGTCCTGCATCCGGACACCCTCAAGACGATGGCCGCGGCCGGCATCGGCCTGACCACCCAGCCGGGCATCGCCGCCGCCGCCTCCCCCCTGCTGCGCGACGCCCTGGGCCAGGCCGCGCTCGGGCACGCCTGGCCGGTGCGGGACGCGCTGGCCGCCGGCGTACGGCTCAGCCTCAGCTCCGACGCCCCCATGCTCACCCCCGACTGGCGGCACGGCGTGGCCGCGGCCGCCACCCGGTGGGCCGTGGAGGGCGCGCGCGACCAGCGGCTCGCGCTGGACCAGGCGCTGCGCGCCTACACCAGCACCCCGGCCTGGCAGGAGGGCGCGGAGTCGTGGAAGGGCTCGCTGGAGCCGGGCAAGGTCGCCGACCTGTGCGTGCTCGACGACAGCCTGCTGGACGCGCACCCGGCCGACCTGCCCGAGGTGCCGGTCGCGATGACGATGGTGGACGGCAGGATCGTCTACGAACGCTGACGGGGGCCGCCCGTGGGGGCTACAGCTCCACGTGGTGGTCGGGGTCGCCGCCGAGGCGGCTGCCGCCGCCGCCCGGGGCCGAGATGCGCGCCATCTCCTCGGGCGACAGCTCGAAGTCGAAGACCTCCAGGTTGTGGCGCATCCGCCCGGGGTCGGCCGACTTGGGGATCGGCACGGCGCCGAGCTGCACGTGCCAGCGGAGCACGACCTGCGCGGGGGTGCGGTCGTGCGCGGCGGCGACCTCGGTGACGGCCGGGTCGTGGAGCAGCTTGCCGCCGGCGCCGAGCGGGCTCCACGACTCGGTCACCACGCCGTGCCCGGTGAGCCAGGCGAGCAGGCCGGGCTGGGGGAAGCCGGGGTGCAGCTCGACCTGGTTGACCGCGGGCCACACGCCGCTCGCGTCGACCACCCGCTCGATCTGCTCCGGGGTGAAGTTGGAGACGCCGATCGAGCGGGCCAGCCCCTCCTCGCGCAGCCGGACGAACGCCTTCCAGGTGTCGACGAACAGGCCGTGGCCGGGCAGCGGCCAGTGGATGAGGTAGAGGTCGACGTAGTCGAGGCCGAGGCGGGACCGGCTCTCCTCGAACCCGCGCAGCGCCAGGTCGTAGCCGTGCTGGGCGCCGCGCAGCTTCGTGGTGACGAACAGCTCCGCGCGCGGCACGCCCGACTCGGCGACCGCCGCGCCCACGCCGCGCTCGTTGCCGTAGCTGGCGGCGGTGTCGATCAGCCGGTAGCCGAGCGAGAGCGCGTGGCCGACGGCCTGGCGGGCCTGGCGGTCGTCCATCGGCCAGGTGCCGAGGCCCAGGCGCGGCATGGAGCGGCCGTCGGAGAGCACGAGGGTCGGCGCGGTCGTCATGGCGGTCCTCTTCCGGGTGCGGGCAGGTGACGTACCTACCCGCCGCCGTGATGAACAACCCGGCGGCCGGCCCGGCGGCCGGCCCGGCGGCCGGCCCCGCACCACGTCGCGGCGCGGGCGGCGTACGATCCGAGACGTGATCACCGCTCCCCGCCTGCTCGCCGTCAGCGACCTGCACGTGCACCATCCCGACAACCGCAAGCTCGTGGAGGAGCTGCGCCCCGGGTCGGACGGCGACTGGCTGCTCGTCGCGGGCGACGTCGGCGAGCTGACCACGGACATCGCCTGGGCGCTGCGGCTGCTGGCCGACCGGTTCGCGAGGGTGGTCTGGGCGCCCGGCAACCACGAGCTGTGGACGCCGGCCCGCGACCCGGTGCGGCTGCGCGGCGAGGAGCGCTACCGGTACCTGGTGGAGCTCTGCCGCGATCTCGGCGTGCTCACGCCGGAGGACCCGTACCCGGTGTGGGAGGGGGCGCGCGGCCCGGTCACGGTGGCGCCGCTGTTCGTCCTGTACGACTACACCTGGCGGCCGGAGGGCGCGACGACCAAGGAGGAGGCCCTGCGCACGGCCTACGACGCGGGGATCGTCTGCACCGACGAGGTCATGCTCCACCCCGACCCCCACCCCGGCAGGGACGCCTGGTGCGCGGCGAGGGTCGAGTTCACCGAGGCGCGGCTGGCCGCCCGGCCGCCGGGGCTGCCGACCGTGCTGGTGAACCACTATCCGCTGGTCCGCGAGCCGACGCGGGTGCTCACCCATCCGGAGTTCGCGCAGTGGTGCGGCACCGAGCGCACCGCCCGCTGGCACCTCGACTACGACGCCGCCGTCGTCGTGTACGGCCACCTGCACATCCCGCGCCTGACCCACCACGACGGCGTGCCGTTCATGGAGGTCTCGCTCGGCTATCCCCGCGAGTGGCGGCCGCGGCCGAACCCGCCGGCGCTGCCCCGCGTGATCGACGTGTGACGGCCGGCCCGGTCTCCGGGTCAGCCCTCCAGGTAGCGCAGGATCGCCAGCACCCGCCTGCTGTAGCCGGTGTCGCGCGGCAGGTCGAGCTTGTCCATGATGGCGTTGACGTGCTTCTCCACGGTGGACGCCGAGACGTGCAGGCGCTCGGCGATGGCCGCGTTGACCAGCCCCTGGGCCAGGTGCGCCAGCACCTCGGACTCGCGCGGGCTGAGCCGGCTCAGCGGGTCGGCGTGGCTGGTGCGGGCCAGCAGCCGCCGCACGACCTCGGGGTCGAAGGCCGTGCCGCCGGCGCGTACGCGGTCGAGCGAGTCGAGGAAGTCGGCCACCTCCGAGACCCGGTCCTTCAGCAGGTAGCCGAGCCCCTCGGCGGGCCCGGCCAGCAGGGTGGCGGCGTAGTGGGGCTCGACGTACTGGGACAGGACGAGCACGCCCACCTCGGGCCACCGCGCGCGGATCTCCAGGGCCGCCCGCAGCCCCTCGTCCTTGTGGCCGGGCGGCATGCGCACGTCGATCACCGCCACGTCGGGCCGGTCATCGGCGACGGCGGCCAGCAGCGCGGGCGCGTCGCCCACGGCCGCGACGACCTCGTGCCCGGCCTCGGCGAGCAGCCGGGTCAGCCCCTCGCGCAGCAGCACCGAGTCGTCGGCCAGGATCAGCCGCACGGCGGCTCCTTGGGCAGCGTGGCGGCGATCTTCGTGGGCCCGCCGCGCGGGCTGTCCACGGTGAACGTGCCGTCGAGCGCCAGGACCCGGCGGGCCAGCCCGGACAGGCCGCCGCCCGCGGGGTCGGCGCCGCCCCCGCCGTCGTCGGAGATCGCCACGCTCACCGTCCGTTCGTCCTCGCCCACCACGACCAGGATGTCATGGGCGCGGGCGTGCTTGACCGCGTTGGTGATCGCCTCCCTGGTCACGAAGTACAGGGCGGTCTCGATCTCCGTGGCGGGCCGGGCCGACAGCCCGTAGTGGACGGTGACCGGCACGGCGGCGCGGTCGGCGACGCCGGCCAGCGCGACCTTGAGCCCCAGCTCGTCCAGGGCGGTGGGGTAGATGCGCCAGGCGACGCTGCGCAGCTCGTCCAGGAGGCGGCGGGACTCGGCGTAGGCCTGGTCGACCAGCTCGGCGGTCCGTTCGTGGTCGTGGCCGTGCCGGGCCCGGCCGAGCAGCATGGCCAGGGCCACGCCGCGCTGCTGGACGCCGTCGTGCAGGTCGCGTTCGATCCGGCGGCGCTCGTCGTCCACGGCCCGGACGATGCCCGAGCGGCTCGCGGTCAGCTCGGCGATGCGGCGGCGCATGAGCTCCCGGCCGCCGGGGCCGAGGAAGTGGACGGCCAGGCGGCGTTCGAGCACGCCGGCGGCCAGGGCGAGCAGCGCGGTCACCGTCAGCAGGGCCACCCCGCCGGTCAGGCCGAGCATGCCGCCGGTGGTGACGAGCCTGACGCCAGGCAGCTCGACGGGGACGGGGTCCGAGCCGCCGGTGATCAGGTCCCACGCCCCGCCGCCCAGCAGCAGGCCGCCGACGAACAGGGCGGTGGCGCAGGCGTACCCGCCGAGCACGCCCAGGGCGGCGCGGGCGGCGAGGTAGGCGTAGCCGCCGTCGCGGGTGGGGGCGGGGTGGCCGAACCACCGGGTCAGCCGGGCGCGTTCGAGGGCCATGAGCCGCGCCGCGCCGCGCCGGGCCAGGGGGCGCGCGGCCGGGACCAGGGCGGCGGGCCAGGCCACGCAGAGGAAGGCCAGCTCGACCGCGCCGAGCGCCATGCCCGCCAGCACCCCGGCCAGCGCCTTGACCGCCCGCCTGCCGGTGTTCTCCCGGTTGTCCGGCCTGGGCCCGAAGTTGTCCGACACGGGCCCGAAGTCTAGGCGTCGCGGCGGCGCAGCACGGCGTAGCCCGCCGCCAGCGCCGCCGCCGCCCAGGCCAGCAGCCAGGCCAGGCCCTCCCCCGCCGAGTACGGGATGGGCCCGCCGGTCAGGTTGTCCACGCTGCCCATGAACGCCAGCCCGGCGAACGTCGGCATGCGCAGCGAGGCGTCCAGCGCCGCCTGGCTCCCGGTCATCAGCAGCACCAGCGGCAGGCCAAGGAGCAGCATGAACACCACGGTCAGCGTGCCCGCCGCGCTGCGCATCGCGGCCCCGGCACCCAGCGTCATCACCGCCACCAGGGCGAAGAACGCGCCCGCGCCCGCCACGTCCCGCACGGCCGCCCCGAAGGGCAGCACGACGAGCCCCCCGAACGCGTCGGCCTGCAGCACCACGTGGACCGCCGCCGTCGCCAGCGCCCCCGACAGCATCCCGGCGGCGAACATCACCGGCGCCAGCACCAGCGCCTTGGCGGCCAGCACGAGCCCGCGCACCGGCGTGGCCTGCAGCGTGACCCTGATGCCGCCCGAGGAGTACTCCGACGTGATCGCCAGCATGGCCAGGGCGACGAGCGCGAACTGCACGAACGACGTGGCCGACACCACGGACTCGC
This sequence comes from Nonomuraea sp. NPDC005730, assembly GCF_040630865.1. Taxonomy (NCBI): domain Bacteria; kingdom Bacillati; phylum Actinomycetota; class Actinomycetes; order Streptosporangiales; family Streptosporangiaceae; genus Nonomuraea; species Nonomuraea sp. NPDC005730. The sequence goes on along the minus strand of NZ_JBEXYK010000023.1, from coordinate 77,811 downwards.
TCGCCGTCACCCGCGCGCCGGGCACCTGCTCGCGGACCGCGTCGGTGGCCTGCGCCGCGGCCAGGGCCACGGCGGTCAGCACCATGAGCGCCGCCGCGCCGGCCAGGCACCACCACGTCGACCGGACCGACCACAACTTCCCCCACTCGGCCCGTGCCGCCTGCCACAACGCCGCCGTCACGCTCCCGCCTCCGTCGTCCCGTACTCCACGCTGCTCTCCGTCAGCTCCTGATATGCCTGCTCCAGGGACGCCTCCCGGGTGCGCAGCCCGTGCAGCCTGATCCCGGCCTCGTAGGCCAGGTCGCCCACCCGCTCGACGGGCGCGCCGGTGGCGACGACCTCGTTCTCGGCGACGCGCTCGGCGGCGATCCCGGCGGCGCGCAGGCGTCCGGCCAGCTCCCCGGCATGCGGCGTGCGGGCCAGCACGGCCGTCAGCGAGCTGCGCCCGATGACCTCGGCCAGGGGCGCGTCGGCGATCAGCCGGCCCTTGCCGATCACCACCAGGTGGTCGGCCGTGAGCTGCATCTCGCTCATCAGATGGCTGGAGACGAACACCGTGCGGCCCTCGGCGGCCAGCGCCCGCATGAGCCGGCGCACCCACCGCACGCCGTCGGGGTCGAGTCCGTTGACGGGCTCGTCGAACAGCAGCACCTGCGGGTCGCCGAGCAGCGCGGCGGCGATGCCGAGCCGCTGGCTCATGCCGAGCGAGAGCGCCCCGGCCCGGCGGTTCGCCGCGCCGGCCATGCCGACGCTCTCCAGCACCTCGGCCACCCGCCGCACGGGGATGCCGTTGCTGCGGGCCAGCGCGGTCAGGTGCGCCCGCCCGCTGCGCCCGGGGTGCAGCGCCCGCGCGTCGAGCAGCGCGCCGACCGTCCGCAGCGGGTTCCTGATCCGGTGGTACGGCACGCCGCCGACGAGCGCCGTGCCCGCCGAGGGCCGGTCGAGCCCGAGGACGAGCCGCATCGTGGTGGACTTCCCGGCGCCGTTGGGCCCGAGGAACCCGGTCACCGCGCCGGGTCTCAGCTCCAGCGACAGGTCGTCCACCGCCGTCCGGTCGCCGTACCGCTTGGTCAAACCCTTCAGACTGATCACGAGGGTCAACGCTAGGCAGCCAGGGGGCGGGCCACCATGGGGCCCGGCCGCCGACCTCGATGGCGGAAAACCGGAACAGACAGGTCGCGGCGCCGGCCGGGCGGGGCGGCCGCGCCCAAACAAGACGGTGCCGTTGCCCCGCGTTGACGTGCGGCTCACTACGGTTGCCGAGCATGACCGAAGACAAGAGCCGGAACCGGCGGCGGATCAGCATCGACGAAGCGGGCCTGGAGAAGCGCAGGTCCGCGATCCAGGCGCTCATGGAGCAGCCGCCGTCACCGGCGTCCGAGCAGGTGGGCGTCTTCGCCGAGGCGAACGCCCCGGGCGCGGCGCAGGCGGACCTCGGCTGACCCCGCCCGGCGCGGCCCCCGGGTTCGGCAAAGCGGCGGCGCGTCGCGCCGCCGCTCCCGGGTGCGGGATGTCACGCTCACCGGAAACGAGGAGTACCGCCATGAGCAAAGCCGTACAAGGGCCCGAGGCGCATCCTCTCCTGGTCAAGCTGCTCCAGGAGGGTCACCCGGACACCATGACGTTCTGGGGCTACGTGGGCCCGCCGTACCAGGACGGATTCGTCACGCTGTATCCCAGCCTGGAGGATCTGAGCTCGGCCCTCGACATCCCGCTGGGCGACGTCCTGCACATCGAGAACGTGCCCGAGAGCATCCTGCTCTTCGGCGCGAAGGTGTTGTGGGTACGCCGGGACGCCAAGGTCGTCCGCCGGCAGGCCGGCACGGCGGAGGCGTCGCTGACCTCGGAGGTCGCCGAGGACGCCGGGGAGATCCGGACGGGCCGGCTGCACCTGCGGGTCAAGGCCGAGCGCTCCGGCCCGCACAGCCCCTGCATGACCTGCCGGGACTGCAGCAGCGTGTGCGTCTCGTCCTGCCGCAGGCAGTCGGCGCCGGAGTAGGGGAACCGCCGTGATCACCGACACCCCGCTCGCCGCGCTCGACCACCAGGCGCCCTACCTGCTCGAACGGCTCGTCAAGGAGCGTGTCGCCGCGACGGAGGAGGAGGCCGGGGAGCTGTTCGCCGAGGCGAAGAAGTACCTGGTGCTCACGCAGGTCGACCGGTCGCGGATCTGGATGATGCACTCGACGCGCATCGACGACGCCTGGCATCACTTCATCCTCTTCACCGGCCTGTACACCGAGTTCTGCCGCACCTACTTCGGCCGGTACGTCCACCACAGCCCGAGCAACGACCCCGGCGTGCGGGACGAGCCCGCCGCGGAGACCCCGGTGGCCACGTTCGCCGAGTTCCGCGACCGCTACGAGGAGCTGTTCGGCTGCCCGCTCCCCGACGTCTGGTACGACCATCGCACCGTCACGCTCGCCCGCCGCGTGGTGAACGAGCGCGCCGGGCTGCTCACCACCCGCCGCGACGGGAACCAGGTCGAGCTGCTGTCCCCGTCGGGCGAACCGCTGGTGGGCGCCGACATGATCGCCTCGCCCGCGCTGGAGTTCGTGGCCCGCACCGGCGCCTTCTACGTGCGGGAGCTGCCCGGCGGCCTGACCGGGGAGGAACGTGTCGCCCTGGCCGAGGCGCTGGTCGAGCAGCGGATCCTCAAGGTGAGCGGCTGACGGCGGCGTGACCTACGCCTCCCTGCGGGCGGGGCGGGGGCCCAACGCGCTCGTCGTCGAGGCGCTGGGCGTGCTCGGCGGCGTGCGCGGGCGTGCGCTGGACGTCGGCGCGGGCCCGCTCAACGACACCCGCTTCCTGCTGGAGCTGGGCTTCTCGGTCGAGGCCGTGGACACCGACCCCTGCACCCTCGCGCTGGCGGCGGCATGGCGGCACCCGCGGCTGCGGGTCGTGCACGCCGACGTCCGTGACGTGCCGGTCGCGGCGGGGGCCTACTCGTTCATGGTCGCGATCCACGTCCTGCCCTTCCTGCCCAGGGCCGACGTCCGCCGGGTGGCGGCCGCGATGGCCGGCGGGCTGGCCGCGGGCGGCGTGCTGTGCTGCACGTTCTTCGGTCCCGAGGACGCCTGGGCGGGGCGGCCGGGGCGCACCTTTCTGCGCGCTCCCGAGGCCGGCGCGCTGTTCCCCCGCCTGGAGCCGGTCGTCCTGCGCGAGGACCGCTACGACGGCATCGACGCCAGGGACGAGCCCAAACACTGGCACGTGGTGCGCTGCGTCTTCCGCCGGCCCGCCGGGTCAGCCTGACGTCGCGAGGGTCAGGAATCCCTCCTCGACCAGGCGGCGTACCAGGGCGAGGCCGTCCTCCCCAGGCAGACCGGCCGCCGTGAAGGGCTCGCCGTCCGCCATGCTCAGGAAGGCCGCCTCGTGCCGGGCCGGGAGGCTGAGCCGTTTGCCGTGGAAGGCGAGGACCAGCGTGCCGGCGTCCCGTCTGCTCTCCCAGCGCAGGCCGGGGCGGCGCCGGACGGCGGTGCCGGCGTCGAGGCGGGCCAGGCCCGCGAGGTCGAGCAGATGGCCGCCCAGCCGGTCGCCCTCGGCGAGCAACGCCATGTCCACCGCGTCGTCGGCCAGCCTCTCGGGGGTGAGGGCGGTTCCCAGGCGGGCGGTCAGCTCCCGGATGCGCTCACGTGCGGCGGCCCGGCCGCCGGTCGTCCGGGCGAAGCCGAAGGGCAGCGGCTCCTGGAAGGCGGGGTCGGCGGAGACGGCCGCCTCACACCCGGCCAGCAGCACGTCGGCCCAGGTCGCAGGATGGACGCCGACGCTCAGGTGCAGGGACGCGTCCTGCGCCGAGGCGGCCTCGTGCGGCAGGCCGCGCGGCAGGTAGAGCAGGTCCCCTTCGCACAGGTCGAACTCGTGGCAGGCGTCCTGGTGGATCCGCCAGCTTTTGGCCCCGGCCACCTGCAGCACGAACACGTCGTGGGAGTCGCGGTGGACGCCGAAGCCGCGCGCCCGCGGCGGTGTGAGGTAGGCGTTGACCCGGCACTCCGCGCTGAACTCGCCCGCCAGCCGCCGGCACAGCTCCCGCAGCGGCGGCCACCGTTCGTGGACCGAGGGCATGATCAGGGTCGAGCCGTCGCGGTAGCGGGCGTAGAGGTCCTCCAGCCCGGCCGCGCCGCCGTCGGCGTGGCCGTCGCGGACCACGCGCACGGCCCCGGCGTGCAGGCCGGAGCCGGACAGCAGCTCGTCGAAGCGGGCCAGCGAGAACAGCTCGCGGTAGTGGCCGGGCGACCGCCTGCGCAGCAGGAGGTGCCGCCGCCCCCGGTGGTCCCGCAGGAACTCCTCGCGGGACACCGGGCCGAGCAGCCAGTCGGTGGCGGGCGTGACGTCCGCGCCGTCCCGCTCGTCGATCATCATCTCCGGTCCGTACCCGTGGCGTCCGCGCGCCACGCCCCGGGTCGCACAGAGGCGGCCCGGGGGCGCCCCCGGGAGTCCCGGGGGCGGTCAGTCGGTGCCGAACTCCATCGCGGCGCGGTCGAGCAGCTCGTCGTCCTCGGCGACCTCGCCGCGGGAGGCGATGGCCTCCGCGCCGCCCTGCGGCATCGCGCCGATGAGACCGGTCGAGGCCGCCTGGGCGGCGCCGATGAGCGCCGGGTGGGTGGTGCCGACCATGCCGAGCGTGGCGTACTGCTCCAGCTTGGCGCGCGAGTCGGCGATGTCCAGGTTGCGCATGGTGAGCTGGCCGATGCGGTCGACCGGACCGAACGCGGAGTCCTCCGTGCGCTCCATCGACAGCTTGTCGGGGTGGTAGCTGAAGGCCGGGCCGGTGGTGTCGAGGATCGAGTAGTCCTCGCCGCGACGCAGCCTCAGGGTGACCTCGCCGGTGATCGCCGTGCCGACCCAGCGCTGCAGCGACTCGCGCAGCATGAGCGCCTGCGGGTCGAGCCAGCGGCCCTCGTACATGAGCCGGCCGAGCCGCCGGCCCTCGTTGTGGTACGTGGCCAGGGTGTCCTCGTTGTGGATGGCGTTGACCAGGCGCTCGTAGGCGGCGTGCAGCAGCGCCATGCCGGGGGCCTCGTAGATGCCGCGGCTCTTGGCCTCGATGATGCGGTTCTCGATCTGGTCGGACATGCCCAGGCCGTGCCGGCCGCCGATCGCGTTGGCCTCCATGACCAGGTCGACCGGGGAGCCGAACTCCTTGCCGTTGATCGTGACCGGGCGGCCCTGGTCGAAGCCGATGGCGACGTCCTCGGGCAGGACCTCGACCTCGGGGTCCCAGAAGCGCACGCCCATGATCGGCTCGACGGTCTCGATGCCGGTGTCGAGGTGTTCGAGGGTCTTGGCCTCGTGGGTGGCGCCCCAGATGTTGGCGTCGGTCGAGTACGCCTTCTCGGTGCTGTCGCGGTAGGGCAGCCCGTGGGCGAGCAGCCACTCCGACATCTCCTTGCGCCCGCCGAGCTCGGAGACGAAGTCGGCGTCGAGCCAGGGCTTGTAGATGCGCAGGTGGGGGTTGGCCAGCAGGCCGTAACGGTAGAACCGCTCGATGTCGTTGCCCTTGAACGTCGAGCCGTCGCCCCAGATCTGCACCTCGTCCTCGAGCATGGCCCGCACCAGCAGGGTCCCGGTGACGGCGCGGCCGAGCGGCGTGGTGTTGAAGTAGGCCCGGCCGCCCGAGCGGATGTGGAACGCGCCGCAGGTGAGCGCGGCCAGGCCCTCCTCGACCAGCGCGGCGCGGCAGTCGACCAGGCGCGCGAGCTCGGCCCCGTAGGCCAGCGCGCGGCTGGGCACCGAGGCGATGTCGGGCTCGTCGTACTGGCCGATGTCAGCGGTGTAGGTGCACGGGACGGCGCCCTTGTCGCGCATCCACGCGACGGCCACCGAGGTGTCGAGACCGCCGGAGAAGGCGATGCCGACCCGCTCGCCGGTGGGCAGGGAGGTGAGAACCTTGGACATAGAAGAAGATTATGCATTGCAACGCATGTTCATGCAAAGCCACCCCCTCATCCGGGTGCGGGCCGGGATCCCCGGCGGAGGGTGGACAACCGGGCGAGGACGTGATCTGACGGAGTAAGGACCGCCGACGATCACGAACAGGAGCACCGGGACATGAGCGACAAGCCGCGACTGCACTCAGCCGGCCCCACCCACCTGGACCGCGCCCGCGACCTGCGCCCGCTGATCGAGGGCGAGGCGGCCGAGGCCGAGGCGCTGGGCAGGCTGACCGAGCCCGTCGTGGCCGCCCTGCACGAGGCCGGGCTGTTCGGCATCTGGCTGCCCGCCGCGCTGGGCGGCTCGGAGTTGTCACCGTCGGAGCTGCTGGCCCTCTTCGAGGAGCTGACCTACGCCGACGCCTCGACCGGCTGGGTGGTCATGGCCACCACCCTGGAGAACGGCACGGCGGGCGCCTACCTGGGCGACGACGCCGTCGAGCACATCTTCGGCGGCCCCCGCACGCCGCTGTTCGCGGGCCAGGGCACCAGGCCGGGCACCGCCGTGCGCGAGGACGGCGGCTTCCGGCTGACCGGCCGATGGAGCTTCGCCTCGGCCATGCCGCACGCCCAGTACGTGCACAGCCTGGGCGTCGTGGAGGGCACCGGCGAGGAGCGCATCTTCATCACCCCGGTCGAGGACGCCGAGCTGCTCGGCAACTGGGACGTCCTGGGCCTGCGCGCCACCGGCAGCGTCGACTACGCCATCGACGGCGCCTTCGTGCCGGAGTCGCGCACGCACCTGTTCGCCCAGCGGGAGCCCCTGCGCGGGGGCGCGATCTACCGGCTCGGCCTGCTGGACCAGGCGCTGATCTGCCACTCCGGCTGGGCGCTCGGCCTCGGCCGCCGCCTGCTGGACGAGCTGGGCCGGCACGTCGCGGCCCGCGCCGGACGTCCGGGTCAGCTCGCCGTCAGCGACGCCTTCCACACCGGCTTCGCCCGCGCCGAGGCGGCCCTGCGGGCGGCGCGCGCCCTGGTCCGCGAGACGTGGGAGGACGCCGAACGCACCCTGGACGCGGGCGGCCCGCTGTCCACCCGCCAGGAGACGATGGTACGGCTCGCGCTCAACCACGCCACCTCGACGCTCACCGAGGTGGCCGGGTTCGCCTACGCCTCGGGCGGCACGACGGCGCTGCGCGACGGCGTGCTCCAGCGCCTGTTCCGGGACGCGCACGCCGGCGCCCAGCACATCACCTCGGGCCCGCAGGCGCTGCGGGAGTGCGGGCGCGAGCTGGCGGGGCTGGCCCGGGGCGAGGAATGGACGCTCTTCAGCCTGGAGCCCTGACCCGAAGCCCTGACCCGAAGCCCCGCCCCGAAGCCCTGCCCGCCCCGCCCTGCCCCGTCCCGAGGCCAGGAGCCCCGCCGCAGGACGTCGGGGCTGCCCGGAGGTCAGTGCTGCCGGGAGACCTGGGCGGTGTGCAGGGCGTCCGCGGTGGCGATCTTGTGGTTGCGGGCCGCCTGCTCGATCACCTCGGCCTCGGCGTCGCCCTCGATCAGGGTCAGCAGGTGGTCGTGCTCCTCCACCGACTTGCGCGCCCGCCCCGGCACGTACGTGAAGCTGGAGCGGCGCATGTGGTCGAGCCGCGCCCACTCCGACTCCAGCAGGGCGTTGAGGTGCTCGTCAGGGCAGTGGCGGTAGAGCGAGAAGTGGAACTCGCGGTTGAGCGCGGTGAAGGAGGTGGGGTCGAACTCCTCCAGCGCCTCCTTCATCCGCTCGTTGATCTCGCGCGACTCCTGGATCTTGGCCGTGTCCATGTGCGGCGCGCAGATGGCCGTGGCGTAGCCCTCCAGCCGGGCCAGCACGTTGAGGGTGTGCTCGACCTGCACCGAGTCGAAGACGGCGACCCGGGCGCCGATGTTGCGCACGACCTCGACCAGCCCGTCGGACTGCAGCCTGCGCACGGCCTCGCGCAGCGGGATCGTGCTGACGCCGGTCTCCCGGGCGAGCTGGTCCATGACCAGCCGGTAGCCGGGGCCGTACGTGCCGTCGAGGATGCGGGCCCGCAGCAGGTCGTAGCTGATCTCGGCCTTGGAGCCCTTGGGCCGCTTGGCCTGGGCCGGTTTTCTCGTGCTGCTCACCATCACCTCTGCAGGACCTTCATGATGGCGTCGCGGAAGCCCGCGCCCGCCGGCGCTTCGACGCGACCGCCCGGAGCCCTCACCGGCTCCGCCCCCGGAGTCACCTCGACGATACGCTGGACGCCCGCTGTCATCCCCTCATCTTGCCCGACCACGAGCACGGGCGGCGCCTGGTCCCCCGCGCGGACGGCGGGTCCGCGCGGGGTTCCGGAGGGGCGAGGGCCGGGCCACCGGGAGAACAGCCCCGCCATCCAGAACCTCCGTCTGTCCTATTTCACATATGATTTCAGATCTTATCGTACGCGGGAACGGGGAAGTCCACGACCACCTGCCCGGTTCCCGTCGAGCCGAAGTACGGGCACAACTGCTCACCCCGCCCCTTGTACGACCGCCACCCCAGCAGCCCGAACAACATCGCCGTGTCCGCCATCGCGCCCTCCCCCGCGCAGCGCACGTTGTAGTCGGGCAACATGTCCAGGAACTCGCCGATGCGCCCTTCGGCCCACATGTCCAGCACGGCCATGTCGATCTTCCGGTTGAGCGGGCTGCTGACCTCGTTGAGCAGCGACTCGGCGGTCTCGTTCGAGGGGAAGGCGTGCGAGAGCGAGCCGCTGGCCAGGAAGGCGACCCGGCGGTCGCTCTGCTGGATGCCGCGCAGCAGCGCCTCGCCGATGCGCCGGTTCTCGTCGATCGAGGAGTAGATGTTGCAGCCGATCGGCAACACCCGCACGGCGGAGTCCTCGTTCATGAAGTGCATCGGCACCAGCGTCGCGTACTCCAGGCCCAGGTCGCGGTAGGTGTGCACGAGCGCCTTCTGCCCGCCGGCGGCGATCTCGGCGCGGATCAGCTCGGCCAGCTCGGGGTCGCCCGGGTAGTCGTAGTCCAGGTCGTGGATGAAGTGCGGCAGCTCGTGGCTGGCGTAGGAGTCGCGGTGGCGCTCCTTGCCGTTGAGGTGGAAGCCGATGCTGTTCATCCAGTGGGTGTCGGCGATCAGGTACGTGTCCACCCCCAGCTCCCGCGCCCGCCTGCCGACCTCGGTCAGGGCCAGCTCGGCGGGCCGGCGGATGCCGAAGTGCCGGCCCGGCTGGATCGACAGCCAGATCGACGGCACATGCGTGATCTTGGCTGCCAGGACGAGCTCTCCCATCACACCCTCCCCAGGTGCGTCCAGACACCCTTGACCTCGGTGTAGGCGTCGATGGCGTACGGGCCCATCTCCCTCCCCCACCCGCTGGCCTTGTAGCCGCCCCACGTGGTGGCGGCGTCGGGCACATGGATCATGTTGATGAACACGGCTCCCGCCCGGATCCGGGCGGCCAGGCGGTGGGCGGTCGACAGGTCGTTGGTCCAGATGGAGGCGGCCAGGCCGTACTCCAGTCCGTTGGCGCGGCCGACGATCTCGTCGGGGTCGTCGTAGGCCAGCACGGGGATGACGGGCCCGAACACCTCCTCGCGGGCCACGGCCATGGTGTCGGTCACCTCGGCGAACACGGTCGGGCGGTAGAAGAAGCCGGGGCCGTCGGCGCGCCTGCCGCCGGTGACGAGTTGGGCGCCATCGTACAGCGCGCTGCGGACGTGGGCGTCCACGGCCATCAGGTGGTCCTCGCTGATCAGCGGGCCGAGGTCGGTGGCCGGGTCGAGGCCGGGTCCGACCTTGAGCGCGTCGGCCGCGGCGGCCATCTTCGAGGTGAACTCGTCGACGCGCTTGCGGTCGACGTAGAAGCGCGAGTACGCGGCGCAGACCTGGCCGCTGTTGAACAGCGCGCCCTGGACGTTGCCCGCCACCGCGGCGTCGATGTCGGCGTCGGCCGCGATGATGCTCGGGGTCTTGCCGCCGAGCTCCAGCGTCAGGCGCTTGAGGTTGCCCGCGCTGGCGTGCACGAGCGAGCGGCCGACCGACGTCGAGCCGGTGAAGGAGATCTTGTCCACGCCCGCGTGCCCGGCCAGCGCCGCGCCGGTCTCCGGGCCGCCGGTCAGCAGGTTCACCACGCCGGGCGGGAAACCGGCCAGCGCCATCAGCTCCACCAGCCGGGCCGTGGTCAGCGGGGTCTGCTCGGCGGGCTTGACGATCACCGTGTTGCCGCAGGCCAGGGCGGGGGCGAGCTTCCAGGCGGCGATCATCAGCGGGAAGTTCCACGGGGTGATGAGCGCGCACACGCCGACCGGCTCGCGCCGGGTGTAGTGCAGGGTGTCGGGGTACGAGACGGGCAACACCGAGCCCTCGATTTTCGTACACCATCCCGCGAAATATCGGAAATGCTCGGCGGTGCCGGGGACTGTCACGTTCCGCGCCACCGCCAGCGGCTGGCCGTTGTCCCTGGTCTCCAGCTCGGCCAGCTCGTCGGCGTGCTCCTCCACCAGGTCGGCCACCTTCCACAGCAGCCTCGCGCGGGCGGCTGCGGGCAGCTCGGCCCAGGCCGGGTCGTCCAGCGCGGCCCGGGCCGCCGCCACCGCCCGGTCCACGTCGGCGGGGCCCGCCTCGGCGCACTTGGTGATCACGGTGGCCTCGGCCGGGTCCAGCGTGGCGAACGTCGCGCCGTCCGCGGCCGGGCCCCAGGCGCCGCCGATGTACAGGCCGGTCATGAGCCGATCTCCTCTCGCACCATGTCCGCGCACCGCTCGCCGATCATGATGGCGGGCGCGTTCGTGTTCCCTGACGTGACGGCGGGCATCACCGAGGCGTCGGCGACGCGCAGCCCGTCGATGCCGTGGACTCTGAGCCGCTGGTCCACGACGGTTCCCATGGCGCAGGTCCCGACCTGATGGTGGTAGGTCACCAAGGTCCTCTCTATGTGCTCGGACAGTTCACGGTCGCCGGGGTAGAGCTCCGCGCCCGCCCATTCCCGCAGGGCGGGGGCGTGGGCCAGCTCCCGGCACAGCTCGACGGCCGCGCGCATGCACGCGCGGTCGGCGGCCGCCTCCAGGTAGGCGGGGTCGATGTGCAGCGGGGCGTCGGGGTCGGCCGAGGTCAGCGCCAGGTGGCCCCTGCTCTCCGGCCGGACGATCCCGGCCATGAGCGTGAAGGCGTCCGGCGGGCCGGTCATGCCCTCGTCGTACAGGGGGACGTGGAAGAACAGCGGCTGCACGTCGGGGCCGGGCAGGCCGGGGCGGCTGCGCCAGAAGAGCTGGCTGTGCATCGGCTGCAGGCCGGGCATCGCGGGCGGCACGGGCCGGCGGGCGGCCACGATCACCGGGACGAGCGCGTGGTCGTGCAGGTTGCGTCCGACACCGGGCAGGTCCTCCACCGCTTTGATGCCGTGCCGGCGCAGCTCGGCCGCGTCGCCGAGGCCGCTCAGCAGGAGCAGGCGCGGCGACTCGACGGTCCCGGCGCTGACCACGACCTGGCGGGCGGCCCCGACCCGGTGCAGGCGGCCGTCCTGGCGGTACTCCACGCCCACGCACCGCCGCCCGCGCAGGAGCAGCCGGCGGGCGCGGGCCCCGGTGCGGATCTCCAGGACGGGCCGGTCGCAGCGCGGGCGCAGGTAGGCGTCGGCCGTGCTGTGCCTGCGGCCGTGCCGGATCGTGAGCTGGCAGAACCCGGCGCCGTCGGGACGCTCGCCGTTGCAGTCGGGGTTGAACGGCAGGCCCTGCTCCACGGCGGCGGCCACGATCGCCGCGTTGACCTGGTGCGGCGCGTAGTCGGCGATCACCCGTACGGGGCCGCCGACGCCGTGGTAGTCGCCGGGCCCGCGATCGAAGTCCTCCAGCCGCTTGAAGTACGGCAACACCTCGGGGTACGACCAGCCGGGCCCCCAGGCGTCGTAGTCGGCCGGCGCGCCCCTGACGAAGATCATGCCGTTGAGCGAGGACGAGCCGCCCAGCACCTTCCCGCGCGGCCAGTGCGGACGCCGCCCGCCCAGCCGCCGCTGCGGCGCCACCCGGTAGTCGTAGTCCTCGGGGCCGCCCCACAGCCGGAACACCCCGCCGGGGTCGTGGATGTCGGGGTTGACGTCGGGGCCGCCCGCCTCCAGCAGCAGCACGCGCAGCGCCTGGTCGTCGGCCAGCCGGCGGGCTACCGCGGCGCCCGCCGAGCCCGCGCCGACCACGACGACGTCAAAGGTCTCCATCGCCCGCTCCCAGATAGGCCGAACGCAGCCGGCCGCGCAGCTCGTCCGGCGTGCCGCGCAGGACGATCCGGCCCCGGTCCAGCACGTGCACGCGGGTGGCCAGCTCCAGGGCGAGCCGGGTGTACTGCTCGATGAGCAGCACCCCGGCGCCGGCCTCGGCCAGCGCGGCCAGGGCGGGGACGAGCCTGGACACCACGGCGGGGGCCAGGCCGAAGGACAGCTCGTCCACCAGCAGGTAGCGCGGCCCGCCGGTGACGGCCTGGGCCAGGGCGAGCATCTGCTGCTGGCCGCCGGACAGCGTGCCGGCCCGCCGGTCGAGCAGCCCGGCCAGCTCCGGGAAGGCGGCCAGGGCCGGTCCGGGGTCGGGCCCGGCCACGCGCAGGTTGTCGGCCACGCTCAGCGAGCGCAGCACCCGGTGGCCCTCGGGGACGGCGGCCACGCCCAGCGCCCGGACGCGTTCGGGGCGCAGCCCGGTCAGCTCGTCGCCGTCGGCGGTGACCGCGCCCGCCTCGACCGGCAGCAGCCCGGCCACGGCGAGCACGAGCGTGCTCTTGCCCGCGCCGTTCGCGCCGAGCAGCGCGGTGATCTCGCCGGGCGGCACGTCGAGCGGCACGTCGTGCAGCACCTCGCGCCCGCCCCTGCGCACGCGCAGGTCGCGCACCTCCAGGCTCACGGCGCCTCCCCCAGGTAGGCGGCGCGCACCCGCTCGTCGGCCAGCACCGCCGCGGTCGGGCCGGCGGCGACCAGGCGGCCGAAGTCCAGCACGGCCGTGGTCGCGCAGACCGCGCCGACCAGGGCCACGTCGTGCTCGATGAGCACCACGAGCGCTCCGAACTTGTCCGGCACGGCCGTCACCACCTCGGCCAGCGACCGCGACTCCGCCTCCGACAGCCCGGCGGCCGGCTCGTCGAGCAGCACGATCCTGGGCGTGCCGACCAGGGCGCGGGCCAGTTCGAGCCGCCGCCGTTCCGGCAGCGTCAGCTCGCCCGCCGGGCGTCCGGGGTCGCTCAGGCCGCAGAAGGCGAGCAGGCCCTCGTCCGGGCCGCCCAGGTGGTCGGCGGCCAGGCGCAGGTTGCCGGCCGCGCTCAGCTCGGCGACCACCTGCTCCTGCTGGAACGTGCGGCGCAGCCCCCACCTGGCCCGCCGGTGCGGCGCGAGCGCCAGCAGGTCGGCGCCCCCGGCCGTGACCCGCCCGGAGACCGGCCGCACGAAGCCGGACAGCACGTTGAACAGGGTGGTCTTGCCCGCGCCGTTGGGCCCGATGAGCCCGCACAGGCCGGCGTCGAAGGTCAGGGCGACGCCGTCCAGCGGGCGCACGCCGCCGAAGCGCACCCGCAGGTCCTCGATCTCCAGCCTCATGCGGGCCGCCGCAGGTCCTCTAGCTGCCCGCCGATGCCGCGGGGCGCGGTGACCAGGGCGTGCACGGTGCCCGCGCCGAAGACGACGAGCATGAGGTTGCCGTCGAGCCCGGCGGCGTCGAGGGCGGCCGGCACGACCTGGCCGACCACGCCGGACAGCACCACGCCGGTCAGCCCGTACGCGCCGCCGACCAGGACGACGGCGAACAGCAGCACCGAGTCCGAGGCCCGGAACGAGATCGGGTCCAGCCGCCCGGTGTTGGCGGCCAGCAGCGCCCCGGCGGTCCCGGTGACGAACGCCGCCAGCGCGAACGCCCACACCTTGTACCTGGTCAGGGCCACGCCGACGGCCAGCGCGCCGGCCTCGCCGCTCCTGATCGCCGCCCACGCCCGGCCCGGCCGGCCGCGCTGGTGCAGCACGACGAGGACGAGCGCGAGCACCGCGCACAGGACGGCGAACCGGAAGAACCCGGCGTCGGAGGACGCCATCGAGGGGCGCGGCATGGCCTGCTGCGTCCCGCTGCCCGCCACCCGGCCGAGGAACCCGGGCCCGCCGTCGGGGAACCCGGTCGCCGAGAACGCCACCTGGAACGCCCCGCCGGCCATGAGCGTCACCAGGGCCAGGTCCACGCCGGACAGGCGCAGCGCGGGCAGCCCGTACACGATGCCGACCAGGCAGGTGACCGCCCCGGCCGCCAGCACGACCAGCGGGAACGGCCACCCGGTGGCGAACGCCAGCCGCAGCGCCACCCAGCCGCCGACGCCGAGCAGCGCCACCTGGCCGAGCGAGACCAGCCCGAGCCGGGCGTACAGCAGGGCGATGCCCGCGGCGGGGATGACGAAGATGACCGCGGAGGTGAGCACCCGCACCCAGTAGCCGTCCACGGCCAGGGGCACGAGCACCGCCAGCGCCGCCGCCCCGGCGGCCAGCCCGAGCACCACGCGCAGGACCGAGCGGGCGTCGCCGGGCGGCAGCGGCCGGGTCCGCGCCGACAGCGCGGGCTCGGCGGGGCGCACCTCGACCGTGCCGCCGCGCCTGGCCCGCGCCCCTGTGCGCTGCAGCCACAGGATCGCCGCGACGGCCACCGCGAACGGCGCCACCGACCGGTACGGCGCGGTCTGCTCCCACGCCCCGCCCAGGGCCTCGGCCAGCCCGATCGCCAGCCCGGCCGCCAGCGTGACCGGCAGCGACCGGAAGCGGCCGACCACGCCCGCCGCCAGCGAGGCGATCACCAGGAAGGTCAGGGTGCCCGCCTCCAGCCGGGTCAGCGAGCCGAGCACCAGCCCGGTCAGCCCGGCCACCGCGCCGCCCGCGGCCCAGGTGACGGTCTCGACCCGCCGGATGGGCACGCCGAGCAGCGCGCTGATCTCGCGGTCGTCGGCCAGCGCGCGCATGGCGGTGCCGAAGCCGGTCCGGCGCAGCAGCACGGCGGTGCCGGCGGTCAGCGCCACGGCCAGCGCCAGCGCGATCGCCTGGGTGAGCGTGACCCGCGCGCCGCCCACGTCGAACCCGGCCGTGTCGGTCGGCAGGGTGAGCGTGCGCGGGTCGTCGCTCCACGTCCAGTAGCACAGTCCGAGCAGCACGAGCGCGAGGCCGAGCGTGCACACCGCCTTGACCAGCGGGTCGCGGGCGGCGACGAGCGGGCCGACCAGGCCGCCGTACAGGCCGGACAGCAGCGCCGACAGCAGCGGCGCGGCCGCCAGCGCGGGCGCGACCGGCCAGCCGTCCTGCAGGAGCTGCCAGGACAGCAGCGCGCCGATCGCGCCGATCGCGCCGTAGGCCAGGTTGAGCACGCCCGTGGCGCGGTAGAGCACGACGATGCCCACGCCCGACAGCGCGTAGACGGCGCCGAGGGCGAGCCCGCTGATGACGAACGGCAGCATCAGCCGGTCAGCCCCAACTGCTTCTCCTCCCGCAGTATCGGCGCGAGGTCGGGGTCCTGGGTGGGCGTGCAGTCCTTGATCTTCGTCCAGCCGCCGCCCTTCATCGTGACGTAGCGGGTGTCGTGGTTGGCGTTGTGGCGGGCGGCGCGGCCGAAGTACCAGGGGGCGCAGAGCAGGTCGCTGCGGAAGCCCTTGATCTGCGACAGGGCCCGGCTCACCGAGGCGCGGTCGATCGTCCCGCCGGTCCTGGTCAGGGTGTCGACGAAGATCTTGGCGGCCAGGAAGCCGCCCTGGGAGAAGGAGTCGCGGGGGGCCTTGTCGTCGGCGTACTCGTCCATGACGCGGCGCCAGAGCTTGTTGTCCGGGGTGCCGGCGTCGAGCATGGTGAACTCGGAGTTGGACACGAAGCCCTCCCAGTAGCTGCCGACCTGGCCGGGGAAGGTGGTGTCGTAGCAGGGCGTCAGGCAGACGAAGGTGACCTTGTCCTTGAGGCCCTGGGCCTGGGCGGCCTTGAGGATGGCGGCGTCGTCGGGGGCGGGGTCCTGGAGGATGATCGCGTCCGGGCGGCCCCGCATGGCCTCGAGCAGCACGGCGGTGGCGTCCTTGACGCCGGGGTCGTGCAGCACGTCGCCGGCCGAGGTCAGGCCCTTGGTCCTGAGGTAGGCGCGCACGCCGTCCTGGGTCCAGTCGCCGACGCCGGGCACCCGGTTGCTGATCTGGGCGACCCTTCTGGCGCCCTTGACCTCGACGGCGTACTGGGCGGCGGCCACGGCGCTGACCCTGGGGCCGGCGTTGACCGGGGCGATGCGCGGCGACTCGAAGCACGCCCTGGGCACGCCGACCGCGAGCACGTCGAACAGCCCGTTCTGCTCCCAGATCGGGCCGGAGACGCCGCAGGCGACGAAGCTGGAGCCGCCGACCAGGGCGACCAGGTCCCGGTTGCCGGCCAGCTTGGTGGCCAGGGCCGAGGCCTTCTGCGGGTTGAGTCCGTCGTCCTCGACCAGGTACTCGACCGGACGGCCGCCGATGCCGCCGCCGGCGTTGACGCAGTCGAAGTACGCCTTGGCCGCCTTGGTGGCCGAGCTGAAGTCGATGCCGCCGCTCGCGGTGACGATCGCGCCCACGGTGATCGGGGTCCCGGTGGCGGGCTTCCCCGTGCCGCAGGCCGTCCTGGCCGCGCCGCCGTCCTGGCCCGTCCCGCAGGCGGAGACCAGCAGCGCGATCGCGGCCCACCACACCAGGCGTCGTGGACATCGCATACGCATCCTCCTCGAAGCGCCGTGCGTCCTGCCCCGATGGACAAATCATGTACGACATCAGATATTTCTGTCCATAGGTTCCCCATGTATCATCGACGATGTCCTATACGATTTGACGGGGTTGCGAGGGGCCTGCCGCTGGGCCTTCCACCTGGGAAATCATCGTGGCGGGGCGGAGGAGGAGTGCCATGAGATGGCGGTCCGGCCGCACGTCCGACAGGGGATCGATCGCGCCCGTGGCCGGGGGGCCGCCGTCCCAGTGCAAGGAGATCGCCCGTTGAACCTGGAGCACTACATCGACGGGGCCCACGTGCCCAGCGTGTCCGGCCAGACGTTCACCTCGCTGGAACCCGCGACCAACCGCCAAGCGCTGACCGTCGCCTCCGGGGACGCCGAGGACGTCGACCTGGCCGTGCGCGCCGCGCACAGGGCGTTCACCGACGGGCCGTGGCCGCGGATGCCGGGCGAGGAGCGGGCGGCGGTGCTGCGCGGGATCGCGGCGGCCATCGAGGCGCGCGACGAGCGCATCGCCGAGCTGGAGTGCGGCGACACCGGGCTGCCGATCACCCAGGCCAAGGGCCAGGCCCGGCGGGCGGCGCACAACTTCCGCTTCTTCGCCGACGTCATCAGCAGCCTGGGCGAGGACGTCTACCGCGTCGGCTCGGCCCAGCTCAACTACGTCGTACGCAAGCCGGTCGGCGTGGCCGGGCTGATCACGCCGTGGAACACGCCGTTCATGCTGGAGACCTGGAAGCTCGCGCCCGCCCTGGCGGCCGGCTGCCCGGTGGTGCTCAAGCCGGCCGAGTGGTCACCGCTCTCGGCCAGCCTGCTGCCGGAGATCATGGAGGAGGGCGGGCTGCCGACCGGCGTGTTCAACCTCGTCCACGGCATCGGCGAGCGGGCCGGGGCGGCGCTGGTGGCCCACCCCGACGTGCCGGTGATCTCCTTCACCGGCGAGACCACCACCGGCCAGACGATCATGCGCGACGCCGCCACCGGTCTCAAGACGTTGTCGATGGAGCTGGGCGGCAAGTCCCCGCTGCTCGTCTTCGACGACGCCGACCTGGACCGGGCGCTCGACGCGGCCGTGTTCGGCGTCTTCTCGCTCAACGGCGAGCGCTGCACGGCCAGCTCGCGGGTGCTCGTCCAGGACACCGTCTACGAGGAGTTCGTGGCCCGGCTCGCCGAGCGCGCCGCGCGGGTGCGCGTCGGGCCGCCGCACGACCTGGCGACCGAGCTGGGCGCGCTCATCCACCCCGAGCACTACGAGCGGGTCCTGTCGTACGTGCGGGCCGGCGTCGCGGAGGGCGCCCGCCTGGTGGCCGGCGGCGGCCGCCCGGACGGCCTGCCCGAGGGCAACTTCCTGGCCGCCACGGTCTTCGCCGACGTGACGCCCGCGATGCGCATCTTCCAGGAGGAGATCTTCGGCCCGGTCGTCTGCGTCACCCCCTTCGCCACCGAGAAGGAGGCCCTGGAGCTGGCCAACGCCACCCGGTACGGCCTGGCCGCCTACGTGTGGACCAGCGACCTGCGCCGCGCCCACCGCCTGGCCCAGTCCGTCGAGGCCGGCATGCTCTGGATCAACTCCCAGAACATCCGCGACCTGCGCACGCCCTTCGGCGGCGTGAAGGCCAGCGGCCTGGGCAGGGAGGGCGGCCGGTACAGCATCGACGTCTACACCGAGGCGCATATCGTGCACGTCGCCACCGAGGACCTGCCGATCCCCCGCTTCGGCCTCGGCTGAACCCGTTCCGCCGCGTCCTGCACTGTGCGCCCAGGCGTAACGTCCGGGCCACCTCGGCGGTCTACCGTGCCCGCATGACGACGCGCAGGTTGTTCGCGAGCGTGCTGGCCGCCCTCCTGGCCGGCGGTACGGTCGCTGTCGTGCTGACCCAGACGCCACCCGCCACGGCCGAGCGCCGCGGCCAGGCACCCGTCGTGATCGGTCACCGGGGCGCCGGCGCCCACCGGCCCGAGCACACGCTGCTGTCCTACGAGGCGGCCATCGCCATGGGCGCCGACTACATCGAGCCCGACCTCGTCTCCACCAAGGACCACGTGCTGGTCGCCCGGCACGAGAACGAGATCTCCGGCACGACCGACGTGGCCGCCCACCCCGAGTTCGCCGATCGGCGCGCCACCAGGACCGTGGACGGCCGGCCGGTCACCGGCTGGTTCACCGAGGACTTCACGCTGGCCGAGCTCAAGACGCTGCGGGCCAAGGAACGCGTGCCCGACCTGCGGCCGGACAACACCGCCTTCGACGGGCTGGCCGAGATCCCCACGTTCGAGGAGGTCGTCCGGCTCGCGCAGCGGCACGGCGTCGGGGTCTATCCCGAGACCAAGCACCCGACGTACTTCGACTCGATCGGCCTGTCGCTGGAGGAGCCGCTGCTGGAGGTGCTGAACCGGTACCACGTGCGCAAGGCGTACATCCAGTCCTTCGAGACGGCGAACCTGCGCGAGCTGCGCGGACGGACGCGGCTGCCGCTCATCCAGCTCATCACCTCGGGCGGCGCGCCCTACGACTGGGTCGCCTCCGGCAGCACGCGCACCTACGACGACATGGTGACCCCCGACGGGCTGCGCGAGGTGGCCCGGTACGCCGCCGGGATCGGCGTGGACACCCGCCGCGTGGTCCCGGTGGACGCCTCGGGCGCGACACTGCCCCCGACCACCCTGGTCCAGGACGCCCACCGCAGGCGGCTGGAGGTGCACGTGTGGACGATCCGCAACGAGAACTCCCAGCTGCCCGCCGACCACCGCAGGGGCAACCCGTCCAGCCCGGCCTACGGGCGGGCCACCGGCGACGTGGCCGGCTGGCTGAGCAGGCTGGTCGAGCTGGGCATCGACGGCGCGTTCTGCGACGACCCGGCGATGGGCCGCGCGGTGGTCACCGGGCGCCCCTCCTGACCGGGGCGCGCACACGAAACGGCGGGCCCCCGTGCCGGGGACCCGCCGCGTGTGCGCCGCTCGGGACGCCTCAGGTACGGCGCCAGCGGGACTCGCCGAAGCAGTAGCCCGCGAACAGCAGCAGCCCGAGGGCCACCAGCGCGAGCAGCCACGGCCCCACCGGCGTGTCGGCGAAGCGCCGCAGGGTGGCGTCGATACCGCCCGCCTTGTCGGGGTCGAAGGTGACCGCCGCGTAGCCGACGAAGACGCCGGCGCCGCCGGTGATCACGCCGCGGGCGATGTAGCCGGCCTGGCCGAGCCGTTCCATCACCTTGCGGGCCTTGGGCGACATGCGGCCGAGGTCGAGCTCGCGCTCGAACTTCTTGGTGATGCCCTCGCGGATCCAGTAGATGCCGAGGGCGACGATGCCGAGCCCGATCAGGCCGACGATGACCTGGCCGCCGGGCAGGTCGAGCAGCTTGCTCGTCAGGTTCTGCGACTGCTTGTCGTCGGACTTGGCCTGACCGGCCAGCAGCACGCTCAGCAGGGTCACGCAGATCAGGACGTACACGCCGGTGCGGAAGGCCGACTGCACGCGGTCACTCGCCTTGCGGTGGCTGAACAGCGCCTCCGACGCCTGCCACAGCGCCAGCCCGGCGAAGCCGACCGTCATGATCCACAGCAGCACCTGGCCGAAGGGCAGTCCGGCGATGGTGGTGATGGCTCCCGACTTGTCGGCCTGGCGGGAGCCGTCGCCGAAGGCGATCTGCAACGCCAGCACTCCGATCAGCGCGTACAGCACGCCGCGGCAGGCCAGTCCGATGCGGGCCAGCGTGGTCATCGCCGGGCTGTCCGCTGCTCTGCGGGCCGCGTTCTTGGCCTCGCGGCCCGCGTCCATGGCTTCGCGGCCCGCGCTCTGTGCGGTGCTCACCGTTCCTCCTGGGGGTTTGCGGAAGAACTCCCCTTTGCCCGGGAAACGGGGTCCTAGGCGTCGCCGATCAGTCGAAGGCGAGGGTGGGCAGGTCAACGGCGGTGGCGCCGCCGTCGGCCACGACCACGCTGCCGGTCATGACGGCGCTGTCCGGTGAGGCGAGGAACAGGCAGATCGCGGCGATCTCGTCGGCGGTGGCCGGGCGGCGCAGCGGCACGTCCTTGGTGACCAGCTCGTACGCCGCGTCGCGGGTGATGCCGTCCCGGCCGACCAGCACGTCCATCTCCTCGTCGGCCATCGGCGTGCGCACCCAGCCGGGACACAGGCAGTTGGCCCGGACGCCCTGGGGCCCGTAGTCGCGGGCGATCGAGCGGGTCAGGCCGATGAGCGCGTGTTTCGTAGTGACATATCCGGATACGGCTGGGCCGGCGGCCAGGCCCGCGATCGACGAAACGACCACGATCGCCCCCTTCGACCGCACCAGCGCCGGCAGCGCCTCCCGGCAGGTCACGAAGCAGGTGTTGAGGTTGGCGTCGAGGCTGAGCCGCCAGGACGCGTCGTCGGTCTCGCCGACCGGCCCGCCCCCGTGGCCGCCCGCGTTGGCCACCACCACGTCGAGCCCGCCGAAGCGGCCCAGGCACGCCTCGACCGCCGCCCGCGCCTGGACGGTGTCGGACATGTCCGCGCAGGCCACGGCCGCCGCGTCGCCGAGGTCCGCGGCCACCTCGGCCAGCGGCCCGGGACGGCGGCCGGTCAGCATGACCGAGGCGCCCTCGGCGGCGAACCTGCGGGCGGTCGCCGCGCCGATGCCGGTGCCCGCCCCGGTGATCAGCGCGACCTTTCCCTTGAGCCTCATCGCCTACTCCTTTACAACGGGAAGCTATATGATTTCATAGACGAATTCGTGGAGGAAGGAGCGGCCATGACCGATCGCCCTGCCGGTTGGAAGAACATGGACGATTTCGCGCCCGGGATCGCCACGAACCGCCTTCCGGCCACGTACGCGCTCGCGGGCACCGAGGTGGACCTCACCTTCGACGACGGCAGCAAGACGTCCCTGGCCTTCGCCGGGCGTTACAAGGTGCACGCCGACGGCGGACCGGCCGAGCCGTACGAGGCCGTGGCCATGCGCGAGGACCTGTTCTACGTCGGCCGCGCGCACGCCGAACGGCCCCGCGAGTACACGGTCACCGTCCTGCACACCAGCACGGGCCGGGCGCTGCGCGTGGTCTCGGTCATCGCGCCCGAGCCGGTGCCGGGGCAGCCGCGGGTGTCGCAGACGTTCACGCCCGGCGTGATCGAGGGCCGGGAGGTCACCGGCGAGCCGCCCGCGCCGACCCGCGAGCTGATCGGCCGCCGGGCCCTGTACCGCTACAGCCCGGAGCACCTCTACGAGCACGTCTACCTCAGCTCCGAGCGCTACGCCTGGCAGTGCCTGGCCGGCGCGCAGCGCGGCCACGGCGACGTCGACCTGGCCGCCGCCTGGAAGATCGCCGACGGCCTGTACGTGTTCACCTTCCGCGAGTTCCGCATCCCGGTCGCGGCCACCTGGCTCTACGACTGGACCGCCCTGCGCACGGTCGGCACCTTCTTCGGCCTGTCGGGCGAGGGCGAGATCCACCACTCCCCCGGCGGCGCGCACATCGAGCCGCTGGGTCAGGTCACCTATCCGGCCGGTGAGGAACCGGTCTGAGGAGAAACACAGATGAGCGACAATCTCGACGCCGTACGCGCCTCCTACGCGGCCTCGGCGGCCGGCGACGTGACCGGCATCGTGTCCCTGCTGGGCCCGGCGGCCCGGTGGACGGAGATGGCCGGCTTCCCGTACGCGGGCACGTACGTGGGGCCGCAGCAGGTGCTGTCGGAGGTGTTCGCCAAGCTGGGCAGCGAGTGGGACGGCTACCAGGCCGAGCCGGAGGAGTTCGTGGACGGCGGCGACGTGGTCGTCGTGATCGGCCACTACAGCGGCACCTACCGCGCCACCGGCAAGTCGATGAAGGTGCGCTTCACCCACGTCTGGCACCTGGCGGACGGCGTGGCCACCAGGTTCGAGCAGTTCACCGACACGGCCCTGGTCCGGGAGGCGCTCGTCCCATGATCCCGTCGCGCGGCCGGATGAGGGCCGGCCGCGCGACGTCCTCAGCCGGTCAGCTCCCCCACGCGCCGCATGACCTCGCGGCAGAACGCGCCCACGCCGTCCGGGTCGTCGATGAACTGCGACGGCTTGATGCAGAACGTGGTGTAGCCCTCGGCCATCCGGGCCGGGATGTGCTCCAGGGCGGGGCCGAGCGGCGCGCAGGAGACGGCGTCGGGGAAGACGGCCCGCGTGCCACCGGCCAGCTCCAGCTCGCCGATGTCACGACCGGCCGCCTTCATGCCGTCGGCCAGCGCCTTCATGTCCTCGGCGGGCGGGTAGCCGAGCGGGTTGAACCCGCTGCCCCAGCGGGTCATCCGGCGCAGCAGCCGGCCGCTCGTCCGCGCGCCGCCGAACCACAGCGCAGGCCCGCTCTCCCGGTACGCCTTCGGCTCGAAGTACACCTCGTCGAACCGGTAGTGCCGGCCGTGGTAGGTGACCGGCGAGTCCCGCCAGAGCAGCTCCCAGATCTCCAGGTGCTCGTCGAGGAGCTCACCGCGCCGCTCGAAGGGCACGCCGAGCGCGGCGTACTCGTCGCGGCTCCAGCTCACGGTGGGCAGCACGACGAGCCGGCCCTGCGACAGCAGGTCGAGCGTGCCGAGCTCGCGGGCCAGCGCCAGTGGGTGGCGCAGCGGGGCGAGCACCGCGGCGGCGGCCAGGCGCAGCCGGGTGGTGACCGAGGCGACGGCCGCCAGCAGGCCCAGCGAGTACGGCCACGGCGTGAACGGGTCCTGGTTGCCGGGCAGCGCGTACTCGCGGGGGTTGGCCATGCGGCCCCGGGCGCCGGCGTCGGGGCCGAGCACCAGGTGTTCGCTGACCATGACCGAGTCGAACCCGGCGTCCTCGGCCTCACGCGCCCACCGGACCAGCACCGGCAGGTCGCGGGCCGAGGTCATCGTCCAGTTCTCGGACAGCACGAGTTGCATGCGCGGTTGCTTCATCTTGCATTCATACCCGAACGATCTTAAGCAAGCTAGCTCTTGAACCAACTCGTTTGGCCCCTTACGATCCCTCCAAAATCCGCAGAGAGGTCGCCCATGATCCCCATGAGGGCACTCGCCGTCCCGCTCGCCGCCCTGCTCCTGGTCGCCGGGTGCGGCCTGTCCGACGACCCGCCGGCCGCCTCGTCCGGCGCCGCCGGCGACGTCATCAAGGTGGGCGGCGTCAGCTCGCTGAGCGGCGCGGTCACCTTCCCCGACTCCTCGGCCGCCGCCAAGGCCGTCTTCGACCGGGTCAACGAGCAGGGCGGCGTCAACGGCCACAAGATCGAGTACGTCAGCGCCGACGACAAGGGCGATCCGGCCGCCGCCGCCCAGGCCGCCAGGGACGTCGTCACCAACCAGGGCGTGGTGGCGCTGGTCGGCTCGGCCAGCCTGCTCGACTGCGCCGTGAACGCCCCCTTCTACCAGCAGTCGCGGATCGTCTCCGTCCAGGGCACCGGCGTCGACCCGACCTGCTTCGAGTCCCCGGCGATCTCCCCGGTCAACACCGGCCCGTACCTCAACATGGCGATCAACCTCTACTACGCCTCCGAGGTGCTCAAACGGGACAAGGTCTGCATGTTCCTGGCGATCCTCGGCAACACCAACGACGCCTACGGCGGGGCCGTGAAGAGCTGGACCGCGCTCACCGGCAAGAAGCTCACCCTGGACGACCGGACGGTCAAGCCGGACTCCGACCCGACGCCGTTCGTGCTGCGGGCCCGGCGGGAGGGCTGCCAGGCGGTCCTGTACAACGGCACCGAGCCGATGGCAATCTCCTGGATGAAGGTCGTCAAGCAGCAGGGCGTCAGCGGGATCGACTGGCTGATGACCACCGCCCCCTACACCGAGGCCGTCGCCAAGGCCCTGGGCGCCGACGGCGACGGCATGTACGCCAACGCCGAGTTCGAGCCGTTCACCGAGGCCGACTCGCCCGCGCTGAAGGACTGGCGCACGCTCATGACCTCGAAGAACGTGCCGCTGACCTCCTTCGGGCAGGGCGGCTACCTGGCGGCCACGTACTTCGTGGACACGCTGAAGACGATCAAGGGACCGATCACCCGGGAGTCGGTGACGGCGGCGTTCCAGGCGCTCAAGCCCGTCCAGACCCCGCTGACCGGCACCCCGTACGAGTTCGGGCAGGCCCCCAGGCACTTCTCCAACCGGGCCGGCAAGATCGTCCAGCTCAGGGGCGGCGCGTGGCACGTGGTCACCCGCGAGTGGGTGCGCTACCCGGGGACCCTCGGCTGATGTTCCAGGGCCTGGTCTCGGGGCTGGCCGCGGGCGGCACGTTCGCCGCCCTCGGCCTCCTGCTCACCGCCATGTACCGGCTGACCGCGACGGTGAACCTGGCCGTCGCGGCGACCGGCGTGGCCGGGGTGTACGTGATGGCCGCGCTCACCGGGGCGGGGTGGCCGTACTGGGCGGCGGCCCTGGCCGGGGTGACGGCGGGGGCGCTGGTGTCGGCCGGGTGCGGGTTCGTGATGACGCGCTGGTTCGCCGAGAGCGGGCCGCAGACCCGTACCGCGGTGTCGATCGCGCAGCTCATCGGGATCATCGCGCTGGCCTACATCGCCTTCGGCGACGAGCCGCGGGTGCTGCCGAACCCGGCCGCGGGCCGCGTCGCCACGCTGGCCGGCGTCGTGGTGACACAGGGCGCGGTCGTGCTGCTCGCTTTGGCCGTGGTGATCGGCGCGGGCACCTGGCTGCTGCTCACCCGGACACCGCTGGGCCTGCGCCTGCGCGCCATGGCCGAGCGGCCGGTGACCACGGAGCTGCTGGGCATCGGCACCCGGGCGCTCACCGTGACCGTGTGGGCCCTGGCCGGCGCGCTGTCGTCGCTGGTGCTGCTGGTGGTGGCGCCCGTACGGTCGAGCGACATCCTGTCGCTGAGCATGCTCATCGTGCCCGCCTGCGCGGCGGCGCTGCTCGGCGGGCTGCGGCGGCTGGCCGGGACGCTGGCCGGCGGCCTGGCGCTCGGGCTGCTCGAAGGGGTGCTCGCGGGGTCGGCGGTGGTGCAGCAGTACCGGGACGTGGTGCCGTTCGCGGCCATCCTGCTGATCCTCCTGTGGAGCCGGCGCCGGGAGGTGTGGGATGCGTCCCGCTGACCGGCCGGTGGTGCGGTGGGCGGTCGCGGGCGTCCTGATGGCGGCGGCGGCCTACGGGCCGGCCGCCGGGCTGCCGGCGTACTGGGTGTTCCTGGCGATGTCGGCGGTCATCTCCGGGGTGCTGCTGCAGAGCCTCGGCGTGGTGGCCGGGCAGGCCGGGATGGTGTCGCTGTGCCAGATGGCCTTCGCCGCCATCGGCGCCTGGACCACCGCCCAGCTCAACGTCTGGGGCGTCCCCGGCGGCCTGTACGTCTGGCTGCCCCTCGCGGGCCTGGCCGCCGTGCCGTTCGGGCTGCTCATCGGCCTGCCTGCGCTGCGGCTGCGCGGCGTGCACCTGGCGATCGTCACGCTGGGCTTCGCCGCGACCGTGGACGTCGTGATGGCCGCCAACTCCTTCCCCGGCGTCAGCCAGGGCGTGGTGGTGGGCCGTCCGGCGGGGCTGACCTCCGACCGCCAGTTCTTCCTGTTCTGCTGCGGCGTCTTCGCGCTGGTGGCGGTGGCGCTGGCGGTGGTGCGGCGGACCCGGCTCGGGGCGTCGTGGCGGGCGCTCAAGGAGTCCGAACGGGCCACGGCGGCGGCCGGGACCAGCGTGCCGGGGGCCAAGCTGAGCGCCTTCGCGGTGAGCGCCTTCATCGCGGGCGTGTCGGGGGCGCTGCTGGCCGGGCAGCTCGCCATGGTGGTCTCGCGCAACTTCGACCCGGGGCAGTCGCTGGTCGCCTACGCGGTGGCCGTGATGGCGGGCGCCCACCACGCGGAGGGCGCGCTCATCGGCGGGGCGCTGGGCGTGCTGGTGAGCGAGCTGCTGCGGCGGTTCGGCGTGCCGCAGCAGTGGGCGAACGTCGTGTTCGCGGTGGGCGCGGTGCAGGCGATGACGCAGGGCTCGGGCATGAGCGACGGTCTGCGCGCCGCCGTGCGCGCCCGCCGCTCCCGCCGCTCCCGCCGCTCCCACCGGGCCGGCGCCGGGCCGGGCGTGCCCGCCGCGGCCGGGCCCGAGCTGCCCGCGCCCGGTCCGGCCGGACGGCCGCCGGCGTTGCGGATCGAGGGCGTCAGCGTACGGTACGGCCAGGTCGTGGCCGTGGACGGCGTCGGCCTCACCGTGCTCGCCGGCGAGGTGCACGGGCTGGTCGGCCCGAACGGCGCCGGCAAGTCGTCCCTGGTCGACGCGATCAGCGGGTTCGTGCCCGCCGGCGGCGGCCTGGTCGAGGTCGGCGGCGTGGCCGTCGCCGGCGCCCGGGGCGGCACGGCGGTCCACCGGCGCGCCAGGGCCGGGCTGCGCCGCACGTTCCAGCAGGACCGGGTGCCGGTGGGCCTGTCGGTGCGCGAGTACCTGCGCTTCGCCGCGCGCCGCTCCCTCAGCGACGCCGAGCTGGCGGAGGGCCTGGCCGGGCTGGTGGCGGCGGCGCCCGGCGACCCGATCGCCGCGCTCGACGTGGGCAGCAGGCGGCTGCTGGAGGTGGCCGGGACGCTGCTGGCCCGCCCCGCGGTCGCGGTGCTGGACGAGCCCGCCGCCGGCCTCGGCCACGCCGAGAGCGAACGGCTGGGCGCCTGGCTGCGGCGGGTGCCCGCCCGGTACGGCGCCGCCGTCCTGCTCATCGAGCACGACCTGGACCTGGTCAGGGCGGCGTGCACGGGCGTGACCGTGCTGGACTTCGGCCGCGTCATCGCCCAGGGCCCGCCCGCCGAGGTGTTCGCCGAGCCCGGCGTCCTGCGGGCCTACCTGGGCCAGGAGCCCGCCGCGTGAGCGGGCGGACGGGAGGCGAGCCCATGGACCTCGTGCTGCGGGACGTGACCGTTGCCAGGGGCGGCCAGCCGGTGGTCAGGGACGTGACGCTGACCGCCGCGCGCGGGCAGGTCACCGTGCTGCTCGGCCCGAACGGCGCGGGCAAGACCACGCTGCTCGAAGCCGTCTCGGGCGTGCTGCCCGCCGCCGGGGGCGAGATCGTCCTCGGCGGGACCACGCTGACCGGCCGGCCGCGCACCCACCGGGCCCGGCACGGCCTGGCACACGTGGAGCAGGGCCGCGCCGTGTTCGCCACGCTCACCACGCGGGAGAACCTGGACCTGGCCGGCGACCCCCGGCGCGCGCTGGAGCTGTTCCCCGAGCTGGAGCGGCGGCTGGACGTGCGGGCCGGGCTGCTGTCCGGCGGCGAGCAGCAGATGCTGGTCCTGGCCAGGGCCATCGGGACCGGTCCCGTGGCGCTGCTGCTCGACGAGATGTCGCTCGGCCTGGCCCCGGGCGTCGTGCGCCGGCTGCTGCCGGTGATCCGGCGGCTGGCCGACGAGGGCTGCGCGGTGCTGCTGGTCGAGCAGTTCGCGCACGCGGCCCTGGCCCTGGCCGACAGCGCGTACGTGCTGGCCCACGGCGCGATCACCTACGGCGGCGACCCCGCGCCGCTGCGCGAGTCGGATGCCGCGCTCAGGCGCGCCTATTTGGGAGCTGATTCATGACGAACGCGGATCTTCTGCTGGTCAACGGGCGGGTGCTCACCATGGACCCGGCGCGGCCGTACGCGACGGGCGTGGCGGTGCGCGACGGCGTGATCGCGCACGTCGGCGACGCCGCCGGCTGGAGCGCGGCCGAAGTGGTGGACCTGCGGGGCCGCGTCCTGCTGCCCGGGATCAACGACTCCCACCTGCACGCCTGCGGCTACGGCCTGACCCGCCCG
Source organism: Nonomuraea sp. NPDC005730 (assembly GCF_040630865.1). Lineage (NCBI taxonomy): Bacteria > Bacillati > Actinomycetota > Actinomycetes > Streptosporangiales > Streptosporangiaceae > Nonomuraea > Nonomuraea sp. NPDC005730. The sequence continues at coordinate 49,520 of NZ_JBEXYK010000023.1, read as the reverse complement.
CCGTTCTGCGTGGACGTGGCGGTGGGGTCGATCGCCGAGGTGCGGGAGCGGGTCGCCGCCGCGGTACGCGCCGCCGGCCCCGGCGAGTGGGTGCGCGGGATCGGCTGGAACCCCGGCCGGCTGGCCGAGGGCCGCCCGCCGTCGAGGACGGACCTGGACGACGTCGCCCCCCACCATCCCGTCCTGCTCCAGGACTTCTCCGGCCACACGACGTGGGCGAACTCCGCCGCGCTGCGCCTGGCCGGGCTGCCCGACGACGGCGACGGCCTGCTGCACCACGGGGACCAGGGCCTGGTCCAGCGCCTGGTGCCGCCACCGGCGGGTGGCCTGCGGCGGGTGCTGCGCGAGGTGGTGGCCGAGCTGAACCGGGCCGGGATCACCAGCTTCACCGAGCCGGGCCTCGGGCCGGGCGGCGGGGAGGCGTTCGCGGGCGGCATGGGGCCGGGGGTGCTGGGCGCGTACGCGGAGCTGGCGCGGGCCGGTGAACTGACCGCGCGGGTGAGCGTGCTGGGCCTGCCGAGCCCGATGTCGGGCGCCTCGGTCGCCGACACCGCCGCCTACCTCGACCGCCTGCCGGGCGACCTGGACGGCGTGGACGAGCGGCTGGTCCGGCTGCTGGGCGTGAAGGTGTTCGCCGACGGGATCCCGCCGTCGGAGACGGCCTGGATGCGGGAGGCGTACCCGTCGGGCGGGCACGGCTCGCTGTGCACGCACGGCGGCACGGACGCCGAGCGGGTCGCCGAGCTGGACGAGATCCTGCGCCTGGTGCACGTGGCCGGCCTGCAGGCGGGCGTGCACGTGGTGGGCAGCCGGGGCGTGGACGCCGTCGTGGACGCGCTGGCCGCCATCTCCCGCGAGCACCCGAGGGCCGACCCCCGCCACTACGTGATCCACGGCCAGTTCGCCTCGAAGCAGGCGCTGGCCACGCTCGGCGAGCTGGGCTACGGGATCAACCTCCAGCCGGTGCTGCAGCGCGTCGAGTCGGGCACCACGCGCGAGCTGTTCGGCGCGCGGGCGGCCGAGCAGGAGTGGCCGGCCCGCTCGGCGATCGACGCGGGCGTGCTGACCGCGTGCAGCTCCGACGCGCCGGTGACCGCGCCGGACTGGCGGGCGGGCGTGGCCGCGCTGGTCGCCCGCGACGGCGAGGGGGTCTCGCTCACCGAGGCCCTGGCCACCTATACGATCGCCGGAGCGCGGCAGGACTTCGCCGAGGGCTGGAAGGGCACGCTCACCCCGGGCAAGGTCGCCGACCTGTGCGTCAGCGCGGCGACGGCGGACGAGGACGTCGTGGCCGCGCCGGTGGACCTGACGGTCTTCGGCGGCCGGGTCGTTTGGTCCCGTTCGTGAGCGGCGAACGTGAAGATTGTTAGGTACCGAATATACTTTCGTGCCATGACGGGACACCACACGCTGCGCCAGACCGAGGAGGCCATCGGCCAGCGGCTGGGCGACCTCAACATCGACTTCGAGGCCATGTGGGCGGTGTCGAACGTCTACCGCGCCTCCTCGGCCATTCGCAACCACCTGGAGCAGACCGTCCTGCGCGACACCGGCTTGACCTGGACGGGGTTCGTGGTGATGTGGGTGGTGTGGATCTGGGGCGAGAGCGAGACCCGCCACGTCGCCGCCGAGGCGGGCATCTCCAAGGGCACGCTCACGGGCGTGGTCAAGACGTTGGAGTCCTACCGTCACCTGCGGCGCTTCCCGCACCCCACGGACGGCCGCCGGGTCATGCTGGCGCTCACCGCGACCGGCGAGCGGCTGATGCGCGAGCTGTTCCCGGAGTTCAACCGGCAGGAGGCGTTCGTGGTCAAGGAGCTCGACAGCGATCAGCGGCGCGAGCTGGCCGGCTCGCTCAAGCGCGTCATGGAGCACCTGGAGAGCATCTGACCGGCAGTTCCTTGATGCCGTTGACGAAGTTCGAGCGGATCCTGCGCACCTCGCCGGCCGGCTCGATCGACGACAGGCGCGGCAGCAGCTCCTCGAACAGCACCCGGATCTCCAGCCTGGCCAGCGCGCCGCCGAGGCAGTAGTGCGGGCCTCCCCTGCCGAACGTCAGGTGCTCGTCGGCGTCCCTGCCCACGTCGAACCGGTACGGGTCGGGGAAGACGCGCTCGTCCCTGTTGCCGGAGGCGTACCACATGACGACCTTGTCGCCGGCGGCGACGCGGCGGCCGTGCAGGGTGACGTCGCGGGTGGCGGTGCGGCGGAAGTGGTAGACGGGTGAGGCCCAGCGCAGGAACTCGTCCACGGCCCGCGGCATCAGCGCCGGGTCGGCGCGCAGCCGGTCGAGCTGGGCGGGGTGCTCCATGAGGGCCAGCATGGCGTGCGAGACGGCGTGCCTGGTGGTCTCGTTCCCGGCCACGACCAGCAGCAGGAAGTAGTTGTCGAAGTCGCGGTCCGACAGCGGCAGGCCGTCCACGGGCTCCTGGTTGACCAGCCTGCTGACCAGGTCCGTGCCGTGGCCGCCGCGGCGGCGGGCGGCCAGCTCGCGGCCGTACTCGAAGACCTCCAGGGAGGCCGGGCTGCGGAAGGGCAGGTCCTTGAACTCCTCGCTCTCGCGCAGCCGTTCCGGGTCGGTGTTCTCGATGATCTGGTTGCCCCAGTCGATGAGCCGCTGGGTGTCGGGCACGTCGAGCATGCGGGCCAGCACGTTGATCGGGAAGTCGGCGGCGACCTCCTTGACGAAGTCGAACTCGCCCTTGGGCAGGGCGGCGTCCAGGGTCGTGGCGGTCAGGCCGCGCAGGAACACCTCGTAGCCGGCCACCGCCCTGGCCGAGAAGTCGCGCAGCAGCAGCCGCCGCAGCGCGTGGTGGCGGGGGCCGTCGGTCTCCAGCAGGGAACGCCGGATCGCGGCCTGCCGCTCGTCCACCTCCTCCAGGTTGGTGAAGCCTTCCGAGGTGAACGTCTCCGGGTCGCGGCCGACGGCCACGATGTCGGCGTGCCTGGTGACCGCCCAGAAGCCCCTGCCGTGCCCGTGCTCGTCCTGCCAGTGGACGGGTGACTGCTCGCGCAGCACGTCGAACATGCGCCACGGGGTCACCCCGTCGGTGAACCTGCCGGGGTCGGCGAGGTCGACGTCCGCCAGGCGCATGGTTCTCCTTCACCGGGAAGCTTATTCGGCCACAAACATTACGTCTGACGACTTATCCGGACAAGGGTTCTCATTGGGTCGTACGGGACCGAATGAGCCTCCATGGCGGCGCTCAGGGCGCGCCGTCGCCCCGAGCCGCGGCCGGTCGCGCGGTTACAGTGACCGGGTGACCACCGACCAGCACGGCCTGGCCATGACCGGCGCGAGCGCCGCCGCCGCGCGCCACTACGACCAGGCGATCGACGAGCTGCTGCACTTCCGGGCCGAGGTCGACGCCGAGGCGGCCGCCGCGCTGGCCGACTCCCCCGGCTTCCCGATGGGCAACGTGCTGGCCGCCTACCTCGACCTGCTGACCACCGAGGCGGCCGGCGCCCGTGCCGCGCGGGCCCGGTTCGAGTCCTTCCGCCGCCGGGCCGACGAGTCGTCGCTGCTGCCGCGCGAACGCGCCCACGTCGCGGCCGTCCAGGCGCTGCTCGACGGCGACCTGACCACCTGCGGCGCGCTGCTCGCCGAGATCGCCGTCGCCCACCCGCGCGACGCGCTGGCCCTGGCCGTCGGGCACCAGCTCGACTTCTTCACCGGTGACGCCCGCTCGCTGCGCGACCGGATCGGCGGCGCGCTCACCGCCTGGCACGAGGACGACCGGCACTTCGGCCACCTGCTCGGCATGCACGCCTTCGGCCTGGAGGAGGCCGGCCACTACGACCGCTCGGAGCAGGTCGGCCTGCGCGCCGTCGAGCTGAACCCGCGCGACGTGTGGGGCATCCACGCGGTCGTGCACACCTACGAGATGCAGGGCCGCTTCGGCGAGGGCGTGCGCTACCTCGACGCCCGCCTGGACGACTGGTCCACCGGCACGTTCTTCAACGTCCACACCTGGTGGCACTACGCCCTCTACGCCCTGGAGAGCGGCGACACGCGGCGGGCGCTGGAGGTGCACGACGCGGTGCTGGCCGGCGGGCGCACGTCCATGGAGCTGCTGGACGCCGCCGCGCTGCTCTGGCGGCTCCTGCTGGAGGGCTCCGGCCAGCACGAACGCTGGCAGGCCCTGGCCGACGCGTGGCCGCCGCTGGTGGCCGAGCCGTTCTACGCCTTCAACGACGTGCACGCGGTGATGTCGTACGTGGGGGCCGGCCGGTTCGAGGAGGCGGAGCGGCTGGTGGCCTCGCGGGAGGCGTACACGCTGGAGTCCCGTCCGGGGGTCACCAACGTCGCGATGACGCTGCGGGTGGGGTTGCCGGTGTGCCGGGCCCTGGTGGCGTACGGGCGGGGCGACTTCGCGGCGGTGGTCGACCTGCTGCACCCGATCAGGCACCGGGTCAACGAGTTCGGCGGCAGCCACGCCCAGCGGGACGCCGTGCAGAAGACGCTGCTGGAGGCGGCGCTGCGGGACGGCCGGCTCGAGCTGGCGCGGGCGCTGGTGAGCGAGCGGATCAGCGTGCGGCCGGGCAGCCCGTTCAACTGGCTCAAGCAGGCGGCGGTGGCCGACGGGCTGGGCGACCGCGCGGCCGCCGCCATCGCCCGCGGGAAGGCCACGACGTTGATCGCCGGCGCCTGACCCGCCGGTCCCTCCGCCCACCCGGCCGCTCCTCCGCGGTCGCCGCGAACGCGCGGGCGGAAGTGTCGCACGCGCCGAGTAGGGTTCCCTTCATGGATCGGGAACTCACCTTGATGGTCGTCCACGCCCACCCCGACGACGAGTGCCTGAGCACCGGCGGCGTCCTCGCCCGCTACACCGACGAGGGCATCCGCACCGTGCTGGTCACCTGCACCAACGGCGAGCAGGGTGACGACACGGGCGGCGTCAAACCGGGCGAGGAGGGTCACGACGCCGCCAGGGTGGCCGAACGGCGGCTGGCCGAGCTGCGCGAGTCCGTCGCGCACCTGGGCCTCGACCACCTGGAGCTGCTCGGCTACCGCGACTCCGGCATGGACGGCTGGGACACCAACCACCACCCCGACGCGTTCGCCAACGTGCCGGTCGAGGTGGCCGCCGCCAGGCTGGGCGAGCTGATGGAGCGCTACCGCCCGCAGGTGGTCATCACCTACGACGAGACCGGCGGCGGCGGTTACGGCCACCCCGACCACGTGCAGGCCCACCGCATCACGGTGGCCGCCGTCGAGGCGACCGGCATCCCCGACAAGTTCTACTACACGGCGATCCCCCGGGCGGCGATCAAGCGCATGTTCGAGCTGATGCGCGACAGCGGCGTCGACCTGGGCGGCTTCGAGCCGTCCGACGACTTCGGCACCCCCGACGAGCTGGTCACCGCCGTCGTCGACGTCACCCCCTACGTCGAGCGCAAGCTCAAGGCCCTCAAGGCCCACGAGAGCCAGGGCGAGAACATCTTCCTCCTCCGCATGCCCGACGAGGCCCAGCACCAGGCGTTCTCCCACGAGGCCTTCGAGCGGAAGCTGAACAAGGTCAACGCCCCCGACCACGAGGAAGACCTCTTCGCCGGCCTCCGCCCCTGACCCTCCCCGGCGCCGGGCGGGGCGCCTTCGACCTCGGCCGGCCGGCCTCCCTGTGTGGTGCGGCCACTGGCGGAACGTTCCCGCGTTCGTGCCCGAGCCACCGAAGCGACCCGCCGGCGGCATCCCCTGGCAGCCGAACGCCGTGCGCATCCGAGCCACACGAGGTGACGACCACCGACACCGCCACCGTCAGGGGCCCAGGGGGAAGTCGGGGCGAGGTGAAGAGCAACCGCTGACCTCACCTTCGACCCCCCTTGAGGCCGCCCCGGAGACGGTGGAGGCCCTGGGCATCGTCGTGAACGCCTGTGAAGCGCGCGTTCCTGCGCCGCTCATCTGCTCAAGGGCAAGGGGTGGAACACGCGCGACAGAGGAAGCGTGTTGTCCCTGCCCCACCAGCGGATTGCCCAGATCCCCGCCGAGCAGCCTGTAGTGCCGTGATCGCGGGCCGCCCGGGTACCTGGCGCAGCGCGAAGTGCCGGTAGGTCACCCGCGCCCAGGAGAGAACGAGACCGTACGGCCCCTCCCACGCCCAATCCGAGCACGCCACCACAGGACCGTCGAACAAGCTCGGATTGGCCTTCACCGCGTCGTCCCCTACGCGGTCCCTGGCCGACTCCTCCTCGGAAGCACTGCACGACGCCGCCTGAGCCGGCGGCCGAGCTGCCACCGAGGTGCGCATGGCCGTCGAGCGGGGGCATGGGCCCCTGTCCATCGTGATCACCATCGGACGGCGTGGCGACTCCGCTCAGATCGCGCCCGTTCTGACGAAGGTCCAGGTCGCCCGCTGGTCTCAGGGCGTCCGCGGACCCGCCTCGGCCAGACCCGCAACCGCGCGGCCGTCAGGTATTCATCGCACTCGCGGGGACCGTGCTGTGGCCATGGGAGCGGTCCGGTCCGAGGCGGCCGTCAGCGAGGGGGACCCGGGCCCGGGGTTCAGGGGGTGATGGGGTGTTCGGTGAAGTGGCCGCAGGGGCGGAAGCCCAGGCGGCGGTAGACGGGCTCTCCGTCGGCTGACGCCTGCAGGACCGCGATGCGATGGTCTCGGTCGTGGGCCGTGCGGAGTGCCGCGAGCGTGATGGCACCGCCGTAGCCCCGTCGGCGGTGGGCGGCCAGGGTGGAGATGTTGTAGATGCCGGCGACCCCCGCGTGCTGGAACACTTCGGCGGAACAGACCGGACGGCTGTCCACGTAGCCGACCAGATACCGGGCCGGACAGTGCGCGGCCAGTGCCCACGGGGCGGCCCGGGCGAAGAAGCGGCGGACGGTGTCAGCGGGCGGGTCCCAGTTCGCGGCGAGAACCGTGGCGTAATCGGCGAGCTGTCCGGGCGTGACGACCCTCTGGATGTCCAGCCCTCGGACGGCGGGCGGTGGCAGGGTGCCGTCCAGCTCGGCCCACATCGCCGTCTCGCGTTCGGACGCCGGCAGACCGGCCGCCGTCAGGCGGGCACCGAGGTCCGGCGGTGTCGAGGCGGGCCCCACCCACCAGGAGAAACGGCGACCGGTGCGCGCCAACGTCCGAGCGGTCTCGCTGATCCGTGCCGTGGCGTCGGCGACGGTGAAGCGGGCCGCGGCGACGATGTTGAAGGTGTCGTCGTCCAGGCCGCTGTCGGCGACCAGGAGGTCACCGGTCTCCGTGACGGTCGCGCCGTCCATGCTCCGGTGCAGGTGACCGGCGTGTTCGGCCAGGTTCCGTTCCATCCTGTCCAGCAGGTCGGCTGCAACGAGCGAATGATCATTCATAGGGATCGATCCCAGCATGACCGGGTGCAGATTGCATGGATGTCGAGTCGTCCGCCGGCGGCGGACTCGACGTACGGGCCGAAGGTGCTAAAGGCCCGCGATGTCCATCGCCCGGTCGAGGTACATCTCGGTGCCTCCGGGCCAGAAGCGCTCGTAGAGGAGATACTCCAGCGGGTCCCGCCGCTCGTCCGTCAGGAACTCCCGGGCGGCGCGGGGATGGTTGGACAGGGCGGCCATGACGGCCGCCATGGGGTCCCGTTCGTCCAGGGGAATGGCGCACATCGGCCGCGAGTCCGGGCGGAGGTTGCGCCAGTACGGGGACGCGGGAGGCTGGCTGCGTTCGTAGTCGTAGACCCTGAAGGCGAGGTCGCGCAGGAACACGTCGGCGAAACAGCCATATCGCAACAATTGCCCGAGCGCGAAACCGGTTTCCGGGTCGTCGAGGTTTTCGAGCAGGCGGTGGACGTAAGGGGTCGAGATCCTGGCTGCGCCGGGCGCGCGCGAAGCGGTGCCGAGAAGCGTGCTCAGCGCCCTGGCCAGCCTGTCGAGGCTGGTGGACTGGATGGCATGCGCGCGGCGCAGACCAGCCAGAAGGCTCTTGAGCTGGCGCGGCGGCATCACGGCGGCGAACGCCACGGCGAAGTCGGGGTCGTTTCGGCGCTTTTCGAGTTCGGCCAAATCGTGGGAATCGATGGCGCCCTTCTTCCCCTCCGCTCCGCAGAACGACTGGACGAAGGAATCGTAACCACAAGAATGTCCGGACAGCGGCGTCCCACTTTTCCCGATAAAAACGAAAAATCGGGGCAACCAATCTCCTCTACACACCCCCTCTCAGGACAAATCGTTCGCCAGCGCCGCACATCACGAAGAGGTAACATTAGCGAGCCCTCGGACGGACACGAAAAAACCACACGCCCGACCGGAATCCCGGCCCCCGCAACCCCCGAGGCAGGGCCACCCCGAACAGCCCCGCCCCGCCCTCCGCCACCGCGTGCCGCGCTGGCTCCCCGTCCAGGGCGGCTCAGCGAGGGGCCACCGGAAGGGAGTGTATTCCTTGACAGGCATATACCTGAGACGGAATATGAAGGCATGTCCGTCGACGCGTTCTCCGTGCTCTCCGAGCCGACCCGGCGCCGGATCCTCGATCGGCTCCGGATGGCCGAGAGCAGTGTGAACGAGCTGGTCGAGGCGCTCGATGTCAGCCAGCCCACGGTGTCCAAGCAGCTGAAGGTGCTCAGGGAGGCCGGGTTCGTCACCTGCCGCACCGAGGCGCAGCGGCGGATCTACCGCCTCCACGCCGGCCCCTTCCAGGCGCTGGACGACTGGCTCCAGCCGTACCGGGCCCTGTGGGACACGCATCTCGACGCCCTTGAGCGCCATCTCGACAACCTGGAGCAGTCATGACCTCAGACGCGTACCGCCCGAGCCCGCCGGCCCAGGTCGGCAGCGAGGTGACGGAGGGTCGCTGGACCCTCGTCTTCGTCCGTGACCTGCGGCATCCGCCGGAGAAGGTGTGGCGGGCGCTGACCGAGCCCGGACAGCTCGCGGCGTGGGCGCCGTACACCGCCGACCGTGATCTTTCGGCGGCCGGTGGCGCGACCCTCACGATGATCGACGACGAGAAGCCTCAGGACCTGGTGGCCGAGGTCGTCCGCGTCCGCCCGCCGGCGCTGCTGGAGCACACGTTCGGCACCGACCTACTGCGGTGGGAGCTGGCGGCGACCGGCGGCGGCACCCGTCTGACGCTGCGGCACACCGTCCTGGACCGCGACCTGCTGCCCAAGGCGGCGGCCGGCTGGCACATCTGCCTCGACGTGGCCGAGCGGCTGCTCGAAGGGCGGCCGATCCCGCCGATCCGGGGTGCGGCGGCGGTCGACTTCGGCTGGCCGGAGCTGAACGACCGGTACGCCCAGGAGCTCGACGTCCCGAACACCGGCCTGCCCGGCCACCTGAAGGACGGGAACCAGACCTCCTGACGAACCGCGCAGCACACCCGGCGCCGACATGGGCAGGTAGGGCGGATGGGCTGCGATGATGAGCTCCCATCCGGAGACGTCGATGCCGCCCGGGGCGTACGGCATCGGCGGCGCGCGCCAGGAAGGCAGGCTCGATGATCGCTGTTCTGGGCGAGTGCGTCGCCGACGGCTTCACCACCGCGGCAGGTGGCGCGGGGCGGGGCGAGCTCGGGTTGCGGGTGCTGCCGGGCGGCGGGCCGGCCAACACCGCGGTGGCGCTGGCCAGGCTCGGCACGCCGGCCCGTTTCCTCGGACGCATCTCCGGCGACGTGTTCGGGGCGCTGTTCCGTGAGCGCCTGGCGTCCTCGGGCGTGGACCTGTCGGCGGCCGTCGAGGCCGCGGAGCCGAGCACGCTCTCGGTCGCCGCGCTCGACGGCGGCGGCCAGGCCGCCTACACCTTCTACGCGGGCGGCACCGCCGACTGGCAGTGGCGCCCGGACGAGCTGGCCCCGGCCCGCCTCGGACCGGCCGCCTGCCTGCACACCGGGTCGCTGGCACTGGTCAGGGAGCCGGGCCGGACGGCGGTCGAGGAGTTCGCGCGCGAGGCCGCCGCGCGGGCCACGGTCTCGGTCGACCCCAACGTGCGCCCCACTCTCGCCGCCCGCGAGGACTACCGGGTCGAGCACTGGTGCCGGTGGGCCGACCTGCTCAAGCTCAGCGAGGACGACCTGCGCTTCCTGATGCCCGGCGCGTCGGTGGAACGGGCCTGCGACACCTGGCACGCCGCCGGGGCCCGGCTCGTCGTGGTGACCCGCGGGGCGGCGGGCGCGCTGGTGTCCCTCGACGGCGAACGGGCGGAGGTACGGGCGCAGGAGGTCGACGTCGTCGACACGGTCGGCGCCGGGGACTCCTTCACCGCCGGGCTCCTGCACGACCTGGGCGCGCGCGGCCTGCTCGGCGGCCGGCTCGACGGCCTCGACCTGGACACCGCCGTGGCCGCCGCGTCGTTCGCGGCCCGGGTGTCGGCGCTGACCTGCTCGGTGGCGGGCGCGAACCCGCCCTGGGCCGACGCGCTGGCCACCCCCTGACCGGCACCCGCGCGGGACCCCGGCGAGCGGCCGGGATCCCGCCCGGGGCGGCGGGGCTCTCGTGGTCGGGGAGGCGGGTCAGGTGAGGGGGATGGTCGTGGCCGGGACGTTGTAGCCGCGTACGCGGAGCGCCGGCTGGTGGCCGCCGAGGTCGGTCGTGCGGTACGTGGCCGTGATCGTCGTGGTCTCCCCCGGCCACAGCGTGACGTAGTTGTCGGTGTAGGTCACGGGTACGACCTCGCGCCCGTCCGCGATCACCTCCGGGCGCAGGAGGAAGGCCAGGCCGGAGGGGTTGCGCAGGGTGATCGTGACGGTCTCGGTCCCGGCGGAGACGGCGCGGACGCCGGTGGCGGCCACGTCGGCGGCGGGCAGGGCGTTCAGGCCGGTGAGGTCGGCGTAGGTCTTCGGCGTGGTGCGGTACCAGTTGCTCTTGTTGCCGAGCGTGTCGGGCGCGGTGGAGTACCAGTAGACGTTGTCGCTGACCTTCGCGCCGGCGGCGTCCTTGAGCTGGAGCCTGATGAGGTACGTCCGCGACAGCCCGGTCACCGCCGGGATCGTCAGCACCTGGACGCCGGCGTTGGCCGTGGCGGTGACGGGGGCCGAGGCGGTGTACTTCTGGGCCAGGTCCGGCAGGTTGTGCACGGAGACCGTGGCCGTGAGCCCGGACCGCGTGGTGAGGGTCGAGTTGACCACGTGGACGGCCCGGGTGAGGTAGTCGTAGGCGATGTGCACGGGTTCGGTGGCCTTCTTGGTGCCGAAGTAGCCGCCGCCGGGCTTGAGGTAGTAGTCGTAGAGGTTCCAGTGGACCGACGGCCAGGCGTTGTTCAGCATCCAGAAGATCGAGCCGAACGAGCGCACGTGCTGCCTGGCGCTCCACGCCTCGAAGAAGGCGCGGGCGTTCTCGTAGTTCTGCGCCTCGGACTTGCGGGACTGGTCGGCGGCGGAGGCGGGCGTGCCGTAGCGCTTGGCCAGGCCGGTGCTGTAGGGGGCGATGGTGTCGAACACGCTGCCCGGCTTGCCGGCGTGGTAGTTGTACGCCGTGCCGATGGGCCAGACGTCGGCGGGCGCCAGGAAGCGTTGCAGCGTCTCCAGGGGCGGCGGCGACTCGGTGCCCTCCTCCCCCGTGCTGCCGTACGCGCCGCCGCTCCTGCTCTCGTCCCACCACAGCACCGGGGGCTCCCACACGTACGGGCCGTCCATCTTCATGCCGGCGTCGGCGTCGGACCAGGTGGCGACGTTGTCCAGGGTGGGGTTCTGCCAGTGCAGGGCGGCGGCCACGCTCTTGTAGGCGGCCAGGTGCGCGGCCGTCGGCGGCTGGTCGCTGCCGTAGGTCCACAGGAACACCGAGGCGTGGTGGCGCAGTGAGCGGAGCTGGCTGTCCAGGGACGCGCGGGCGACCTGTTCCTGCTCGGCGGTCCAGGCGCTGTCGTCCTCCCAGGCGCTGCAGCAGACGAAGCCCGGCATCACCAGGATGCCCGCCTTGTCGGCCATGTCGTACAGCTCCTCGTTGCCGAGGGTGCCCTCCAGCCTGATGGTGTTCAGGCCCATGTCCTTGGCGTAGGCGATGTGGGCGGCGTTCGTCCTGGTGTCCCAGCGCTGCATCAGGTCCCACACGTACCCGCCGCCGCGCAGCAGGATCGGCCGGCCGTTGATCTTGTATCCGGCGAACGAGGTGCCGTTGACGGTGGTGCGGTAGTCGGTGACCTGGCGGATGCCGAAGTCGATGGTCTTGCTGTCGGAGGCGCCCGCGCCGACCGTCAGGCGGTACAGCTCGGGGCTGCCGAACTGGTACGGCCACCACAGCACCGGATCGCTCACGTGCAGGGGCGCGAAGGCGACCTCCTTGCGCTCGCGGGCGGCCAGCGTGACGGTCTGGGAGAAGGTGAGGTCGGGCCGGCCCGCCTTGGTGATCGTGCCGCTGACCGTGGTGGTGACGGGGGCGTTCGTCGCGTTGACGGCGTCCACGTAGACGCTCAGGTCGGCGGCGGCGCCGGACAGGGTGGTCCGCACGTACGGGTCGCGCAGGGCCACCGGGCCCGTGGTGTCCAGCAGGGTCGTGTTCCAGATGCCCGCGTTCATGTCGGGGGCCTCGGGGTTCCAGTCGACGGTGCAGGTGGACAGGTCCTTGCAGTCGTGGCGCGGCGGGGTGACCCGGACGGCCAGCGCGTTGACCGCGCCGGGCCGGATCGCGGCGGTGGCGTCGTACTCGTGGCCGACGAACGTGCCCACGGCCGCGGCGTCGAGCTGCACGCCGTTCAGCCAGATCTGGGCGCGGTAGCTGAGGCCCTTGAAGCGCAGCCAGTACACCTGGCCGGGGGCCGTGGCCGGGGCGGTGAACTCGCCGCGGAACCACCAGTCCTGGGTGGTCAGGTCGGGCACGTTCTTGAGGTTCTGGCCGAAGTAGACGTCCTGGTACACGCCGTTCGCGACCAGCCCGGCCAGGACGGTCGAGGGCAGGGTGACCGGGTTCCAGCCGGTGGTGGCGTACCCGGGCGTGGAGATCGCCGCGCCGGTGTCGGCGAGGCCGGTGGCCGGGCGCAGCGCCCAGCCCGAGGCCAGCTCGGTCGAACCGGCCGCCGCGACGGCGCTGCCGGCGCTCACCACCCCCGAGGCGAGCAGCAGGACGAGCACGGCCAGGACGCATCTGATCGATCGGGACATGCGCAGCTCCTGAGGGGGCTCCTACGAACCGGAGGGCCAGGCGATCTGGGTGGAGCGGTAGTAGGCGATCCCCATGACGCGCCAGCGCGGGCCCTGCGCGCCCAGCCGCTGCCGGAACGCCGTCCAGTCGTGCGTGGCGGAAGGGGACCAGCCCAGTTCGGCGAGCGCGGGCAGGCGGGGGAAGGCCATGTACTCGAGGTCGGCCGACGTCCTGAGCGTCTCGGTCCACAGCGGCGCCTCGATGCCGAGCACCTGCTCGGGCGGGAGCCTTCTGAGGTAGGCCCCGGGATCCCAGCCGTAGGCGTCCTTGACCTCGATGGTGCCCGCCCAGGTCTGGCCGAGCGGGGTGCGTCGGTTGTACTTCATGTCCAGGTACGCACGGCTCGCCGGGGACATGACGACCTTCCGGCCCGCCGTCGAGACCGCCGTCTCCGTGGGGTCGCTGCCCCAGTACTGGACGACCGTGGCGGGCAGCGGGGTGGCGTTGACGACGTCGTGCCAGCCGATCACCGTCTTGCCGTGGGCGGCCACGATGCCCTGCGCCCGGTCGACGAACGCCCGGTAGTCGGCCGGCGTCGTGGAGGACGCCTCGTCCCCGCCGATGTGCAGGTACGGGCCGGGGGTGAGCGCGGCCAGCTCGCCGATCACCTGGTCGACGAAGGTGTAGGTGATCTCCTTGGACGTGCACAGGGAGCTGAACCCGACGTCCGTGCCGGTGTAGCGCGGCGGGGCGACGCCGTCGCAGGTGAGCTCGCCGTAGGAGGCGAGGGCGGCGTTGGTGTGCCCCGGCATGTCGATTTCCGGAACTACGGTGATATTTCGCGCGGCGGCGTAGGCGACGATCTCCTGGTACTGGGCCTTGGTGTAGAAGCCGCCGGGATCGCCGCCGACCGCCGTGCCGCCGCCGTAGGAGGCCAGCCGGGGCCAGGAGTCGATCGCGATGCGCCAGCCCTGGTCGTCGGACAGGTGCAGGTGCAGGCGATTGATCTTGTAGAGCGCGATCTGGTCGAGGTACCGCTCGACCGCGTCCACCGGGAAGAAGTGCCTGGCCACGTCGAGCATCGCGCCCCGGTAGGGGTAGCGCGGCCGGTCCACGACCCGCCCGCCCGGCACCGGCCAGGGGCCCGGCTGCACCGTGCCGGCCTCGGCCGCGTACGGGAGCAGCTGCCGGAGCGTCTGCACGCCGTTGAACAGCCCGGCGGCCCCGTTGGCCAGCACGACGATCCCGGTGGCGGTCACGTCGAGCTGGTACGCCTCCGCCCCGCCGGCGACCGTGCCCAGCCGCAGCGCGATCCCGTCCGCCGGCGGGGCCGTCACGACCGGGACCGGGTAGCCGGTCGAGCGGCGCAACCGCTGCGCGAGCTGCTCGCCCACCTCGGGCGCGTCGGAGTACAGGGCCGTCGCGGCGGTGATCCGGTACGTCACCCCCGCCGCCGGGACCGCGCTCACCGGAGCGGGCACGATCGCGCCGAAGGCGACGGCGGCCGCCGCCGTGGCGCTCGGTGCGACGGGCACGGATGCGGAAACCGACATGGCGAGCAGGGTCGTCAGCACGACCGCAGCGGTGCGGATCTTCATGACCGCCTCCCGAGGGTTGCCCCCACCATACGGACGCGATCGCTGGTGGTAAAGAACCTTTCTAATCAAGGGTCTCGGTGGCGACGGTCCGGTAGCCGTTCCACACGAAGCGGGCCGTGGTCACCGCGTCGTCGCCGTCGCCGGTGATGAGCTGGTGGATGGCGATGCCGTCCAGCTCGCGGTATTCGCACCACTCGTGGTCGGAGGTGAGCACGAGGTCGAGCCCGAGGTTCACCAGCAGGTCGAAGACCTGGCCGCGGTTGGCCCGGTCGACGCCCACGAACACCTCGTCCAGCAGGATGAACCGGGGGCAGCCGGGGTCGGTGCGGTAGTGGGCGGCCACGGCGGCGAACAGCGGCAGGTGCAGGGCGATGGCCTTCTCGCCGCCGGACAGGGCACCGTGCAGCTTCCTGGTCAGGTCCTGCCAGCCCTGGCCGTCGCCGCGGTCGAGGCGGACCACGAACCGGTGCCAGGACGTGTAGTCGAGCACCCTCATGAGCTGGTCCTCCCAGCCCGCCGAGGAGTTGTCGGCGCGCGCCTCCTCGACGCGGTCACGGAAGAAGGCGTACAGGGCCTCGCGGTCGGCCTCGCCCAGCCCGGCCGGGTCGCGCAGCAGCAGCTCGCGGGCCGCGCGGGTGGCCGGGGACTGGCTGGGATCGACCTGCCACACCAGCCGCACCGCGACCCCCGAGGCCGTGCGGACGCGTTCGAGCCGCTGGTTCATGCCCTCGACCAGCGCGGCGGCCTGGCGGATGCGGTCGGCCAGGTGCCGCCGCGTGTCACCGGCGAGCGTGCGGTCGAACAGGTCGCGCTCGGCCTCGGTGATGTCGCCGCGCCGCTCGTCGCGCTCGCCGCGCAGCGCCCTGCCCAGCGCCGCCGCGCCCGCCCGCACGCCGCCGGCGATGGCGGTCAGCACCTGGACGTCGTCGTCGGGGGCCAGCTCCAGCTCGGCCCGGCCGGCCAGGACCTCCCTGGCGTGGTGGAAGGCGTCCCGCAGGCGGGCCTCGGCCTCCCTGACGCTCCGCTGCTCGTGCGGCACCGCCGCGAGCCGTCCGGCCACGTCCCCGGCCGCCTCCAGCACCGCCCGCACCCCGGCGTCGGGGGCGAGCCCGGCCGGCACGCCGGCGTCGGCGGCCAGGTGGCCGGCCAGCAGGCGGCGCAGGCGTTCGCAGACCGCCTCGCGGACGCGCCGCGCCTCGGCATGCTTCTCCTCGGCCCGGCCCAGCTCGCCCCCGAGCCGTCCGAGGCGGGCGTTGAGCCGGGCCGTGTCGTCGTGGATGGTCCGGATCAGGCGGCGGCAGCCCTGGTGTGCGGTCTGGGCGTCCTGGAGCCGGCCGAGCAGGTCGGAATCCTCGCCGCCGGCCACGGGCTCGACGGCGGCCAGTTTCTCGGCCAGCACGACGGCCGCGTCGGCCGCCTCCTCGGCCCGTTCCATCGCGCGTACGGCCAGGTCCTGGTACTCGCGGGCGGTCTCGGCCGCCTGGCCGGCGCGGTCCCTGGCCGCGCGGGCGTCGCCGCGCCGGTCGTGCCAGACGGCGCCGGTGGTCTCGGCGGCGCGCAGGGCGGCCTCCAGCCGGTCGAGCGCGGGCCGGGCGGCGGGCAGGGCGTGCCGGGCGGCCAGCTCGGTGAGCCGGCGCAGCGACCTGCCCACCTCCTTCTCGCGCTCGTGCAGGCGCTGCTCGTGCGCGCGGAGCTGGTCCTCCAGCAGGGCGACCTTGCCCACGGCTGCGTCCAGGGCCCGCGCGGCCCCGTCGTACGGCCTCCTGTCGGGCCGCCGCCGCAGCTCGGCCGCGAGCGTGTCGCGGTCGCCGGCCAGCACCCTGAACAGGTGGTCGCACTCGGCGATCGTGCCGGCCAGGTCGGAGAGCCGGTCGTCCAGCTCGGCGACGCGGCGGCGCAGGGCGCGCTCGCGGGCGGCGTCGCCGATGTAGGAGGGCTCCGGCTTGACCCAGCGCCCGGCGGCCGGGCCGAGCCGCCAGGTGCCGTCGGCGCCGACGGCCGCCGGATGGTCGAGGCCGAGCGCCGTGGGGGCGAAGGCGACGCCCGCGAGCACCCGCTCGGCCGAGACGGGCGCGCCCGGCTGGGCGGACAGCACGGCGGCCAGGCTGTGGCCGGGCGCGGGCCGGGCCAGGGCGGAGGCGGCGAAGGCGTCGTGCTCGCCGGGGTCCATGCCGCCGTCGGGCAGCAGCCACAGGTCGAGCAGGCCCGAGGCTTCGAGCGCCGCCTCGACGCCCGCCTGGGTGACCGGGTCGACGCCCGAGCGGAACGCGAGCGCCCGCCACAGCGGCATGCCGGGCCGTCCGGACCGGGAGGCGGGGCGGGCGTGCGAGGGGGGCGGTTCCAGGGCGGTCCGGTCGGCCAGGCGTTCGCGTTCGCGGGCCAGTTCGGCGCGTTCGGCGTGCAGCCGGTCACGCAGGCCGGTCAGGTGGTGCTCGCGGGCGGCCAGCCGGACCGCGGCCGCCGTGCGCGCCGCGCCGACCCGCTCGTCGGCCTGGTCGGACCGGTCGGCGAGGCCCGCCAGCTCCTCGGGGTCGAGCCGGAGGTGGACGCAGCCGCGGGCCCACTCCTCCAGGGCGGCGGCCAGGTCGTGGGCGCGCTCGTCGCGGGTCGTGCCGGCCTGGTCGTGGGCGGCGGTCGCGGCCACCAGGTCGTCGCGGACGCGGTCGCGGTCGTGCTCGGCGGTGGTGCGGCGGCCGATCGCCTCCTCGTGCTCGACGGCCGCCGCCGCGACCTCGCGGATCTGGCCGGCGCGGCTGGTGACGGCGGCGCGCAGCAGCTCGCGGGCGCGGCGCACGGACTCCTCGCCGTCGTCGCCCCGCTCCCCCTCGCCGGGCGCTCCGGGCTGCGTGCCCGGCGAGGGGGAGCAGGGCTCGGGGACCGGGCGTTCGCACTCCAGGTGGACCGAGAGCAGCCCGGCGCGTTCGGCGGCGCGGCGGGCCTCGGCGCGGGCGCGGTCGGCCAGGCCGGTGGCGGCGCGGGCGACGGCCGCCGCGCGCAGCGACAGCTCCTGCCTGGCCGACGCGCTGCGGGCCGCCGCCCCGGCCTGGTCGCGCAGCCGGGCCGCCGACTCGTGCGCCTCGCCCGCCTGCGTGCGCAGCCGGTGCAGGTCACGGCCGGACCGGTACGCCTCGCTCTCCTTCAGCCCGTCGATCTGCGCGGCCAGGGCCAGCTCCTGCGCCTCCTCCTCCGACAGCCGGACGGCCGCGGCGGCCAGCTCGCCGTCGGCCTGCTTGAGCGCCTCCCGTCCGGCCTTGACCTCGGCGGCGAGGGCGTCGACGGCCTGTCCGGCGGACAGGGCCGCGGCGGCGGCCGCGCGCAGCACCTTCTGGGCGTAGCCGCGCTGGACGTCGGCGAGCCGGTCGGCCTCCTGCACGTCGCGGTCGAGCAGGCGCAGCTCCTCGCGCTGCCGGTCGAGCCGCTCGAACCCGTCGGCGATCTCGTGGATCTCGCCCTCGCCGAGCGGCGGCAGGGCGCTGGACAGCAGGTCGGACAGCAGGCCGGGGTCGAGGCGTTCGGACAGTTTGGGGGTGCGGAGCTGGCGCAGCGCGGTGAGCAGGCAGTCGTAGCGCTGCTCGTTGAGCGCGGTGTAGAGGGTGCGGCGCACGACGGCGCGGTAGGCGTCGGCGGACTCGTGGACCGTCCCGGCCTCGCCCAGCTCGTCGGCGAGCTGGGCCCTGGTCAGCGGCTGGCCGCCGTCGCCGGTGAGCCGGACGCCGCCGGGCAGGCCGACGCGGGAGCCGCTGGTGAAGTAGGCGGCGGTGACGTTCTTGGTGTGGGCGGTGGCCTGGAGGCGGGCGCCGCAGGTGAACCAGCGGCCGTCGGCGTGCTGGAACTCCAGCCAGACGTAGCCGACGCGGGTGACGCCGCTCGCGCCCTCGCCCATGAGGTTCCAGTGCATGGTCCGCTCGGTGCCGCCGAACGTGGACAGCCTGCTGGGTTTGAGGCTGGCGTCCAGCACGTACGGCAGCAGCAGTTCGAGCACCTTGGACTTGCCGCTGCCGTTGGGCCCGCGCAGCAGCAGCCTGCCCCGGTGGAACTCGAACACCTCGTCGTGGTAGCGCCACACGTTGAGGATCCCGGCGCGTACGGGGATCCAGCGCCGGTCCATGCCCGGGGCGGTGCGGGCGGGCGTGAGCTCGGTGACGGTCATGCGTCCTCCGTGTCGGCCGGGCCGCGATCGACCCGGTAGCGGGCTCCGGCGGGCAGGGCGGCCACCCGGTCGCCGGTACGGCGGGCCAGCCCGAACATGGCCAGCACCGCCAGCGCGTCGGCCGCGAGGCGAGGCGCTCCGCCGTCCGACTGGTAGGCCCTGGCCCACTGGGGAAAGCGCCGCAGCAGCTCGGCGGCCTCCTCGTCGAGGCGTCCTGCGGGCAGCGGACCGGCGGTGACCAGCAGGTCGAGCAGGAGCAGGGCGGCGACCTTGGCGTGGCCGCCGTCGTCGGGGAACCTGGTGTCGGTGGCGGTGGCCTCGGTGTCGACGAGCAGGAGACCCTCGGCGCGTTCCTCCAGCACGAACCCGGCCTCCTCGGCGGCCCTGCGGATCATCCCGCGGCCGGTGAGCGAGGCGGCGTAGGCGGCCTGGGCGGGGGTCAGCTCGTCGCGGTAGACGACGGGCTCGTCGAGCAGGCGGCGGATGACGGAGTGGCGGGCCCACAGGGCGCGCTGGGTCTCCGTGGGTTCGTCGCCGCCGTAACGGGCCTCGACGGTGAGCGCTGCGGTGAGCGCTGCGGGGGTGCCGGCCGCGCCGGGCAGGCGGGAGGGCGGGACGGGGGCGGCCAGCAGCCTGATCACGCGGGTGGTGTCCACGCGGTAGAGCACCTTGGCCTCCTCGTCGTCGAGGTAGGCGTCGGTCGTGCCGTCGGTGGCGGTGATCGCGCCGTGCCGTTCGAGCAGCTTGAGCGCGTCGACGAAGGCGGCCCGCTCGTCGGCGCCGACCGGGTCGAACGGCGGCACGCCGGCCTCGACCGCCGCCGCCCGCGCCACCCGCCCGGCCAGCATGCCGATCGTGGTGACCGGCGCGGCGAGCAGTTCGGCCGCGCACAGGCACAGCAGCGTGTAGCGGCGGCGGTCGAACGGCGGGCCGCCGGCGCGGCGGCGGGCCGGGCGGGTGGCCGTCGGCCGCGACCCGACCTTGACCAGGCGGGCGTAACCCTCGCGGGGCTCCACGACCAGCCGCCAGCCGCAGAAGTAGTCGAACCACCGGGTCAGCGGCTCCCGCCGCTTCCTGATCACGGCGAAGGCGGCGGGCTCGTCGTCCGCCGTCAGGAAGGGCCGGGCGAGGAGGGTCCTGATCGCGCGGGCGATCTCCTCCTTCTCCGCCCTGACGAGCTGGTTGGCCAGGCTGCTCATGCCCCTTCGGCCCTCCCGTGGTCGCGGGCGCCCGGGGAGCGCACGTCGAGCAGGTAGTCGGGGCCGCGGAACCAGCCCTCGGACGTGCGCAGCACCGCGACCGCGCCGTCACCGGGGGCCCGCAGCACGACCTCGACCCGGCCGTCGGAGGTGACGGCCCGGCGCAGGCCGGTGGCGTCGGGACGGGCGGCCAGGGCCCGGCCCAGCAGGTCGAGCAGCCGGCCGAGGGTGTCGTGGTCGAGCGCGCCGAGCTGGGAGAGGCGGACCGAGCCGGTGGTGGCCAGCGCCTGCCAGGCGGCCTCCAGCCCGGCATGCTCCTTCTCGGCGCGGGCGCGGCGCTCGGCGCGCAACGCGGCCACGTCGCGCACCCGCCCGGTACGGCCCATGCGCTCGGTCCTGCCCCGCGAGCGCAGCAGCGCCGAGACCGCCACCGGCCCGGCCTCCGCCCAGGGCGTCCCGGCCGGGACGAGTTCGGCGTCGGCGTGCCCGAGGTGGGCGTGCCGGGCGGGGCCGAGGCCGAAGGCGGCGTCCCAGAGCCGGTGGGCGTCGTCCTCGCCCGGCGCGGTGGCGAACCAGCGGGCCAGCGCGCGGAAGTCGGCGGCGGCGCTGGAGGCGGGGCGGCGGGCGGCGGTGACGCGGTCGAGCAGCCCGAGCAGGGTGACGATGGCCTCGCCGGCGACCTCGTGCAGCCGCCGCAACCGGGGCCCGGCACCGCCGCTCTCGGTACCTTCGCCCCCGGTGCCGCCCCCGGTGCCGCCGTCGAGGTCGCCGTCGAGGTCGCCGTCGAGGTCGCCGTCGAGGTCGGGGTCGAACCACTGGCGCAGCTCGGCCCAGGCGGCGGCGCGGGCGGCCAGCCACGGCGTGGCCAGGTCGGTTCCGGGGATCCGGGGCAGGTCGGCGCCGGCCAGGGCGCGGGTGTGCAGGACGCCGACGCCCCGCCCGGCCACGCCGCGCAGCGCCCGCGCCGCCGTCTCGCCGCGCTGCTCCAGCCCGGTCACGAACTCCTGGAGGTAGGCCACCGTGGCCGCCTCGGGCTCGTGGAACGTGCCAACGCCGGCGCCGTCGGCGCGCAGCAGCCGCCGCAGCTCGCCGTTGAGCCGCACGGTGTCGCGGCGCAGCCCGTCGAGGTGGCACTCCAGCTCCCGCAGGCAGGTGAACACCCGCCGGTCGCGGCCGGGGTCGGGGTCGGCCAGCAGCGCCTCCAGCTCCTCCAGCCGGTCGGCGAGGGCGTCGAGCACGGCGGTGTGGAACGCGCCCCCCGAGGCCGGTGTCGCCGAGGCCAGCGTCGCCGACGCCTGCCGCAGCCCGGCGTGGGCGGCCTCGCCCTCGGCGGTCAGGGCGTAGCGCAGGTTCCTGCGTTCGTACTCCTCGGCGGTCGCGAAGCCGGCGGCGTGGTCGAAGACGACCTCGACCAGTCTCCAGCCGGCGAGCTGCCGCAGCGCGCCGGTGAGGTCGTGGTCGCTGACGGGGGCGTACCAGCCGCGGGCGCGCAGCCGGTCGCGGACCTCGTCGGCGGTCAGCGCGGGCTCCAGGCGCTCGGCGGCGGCGCCGAGGACGTCGAGGAGGGCGGTGTGCAGATCCGCCCGCTCAGTGGTGGCGAACCGGAACATCTCCGGCGGCACTCGTGGCAGCTCCGCCATCGCGCCGTTCTCCCCTCTCGCCGCGGTTTCACCGGAGCCACCGTAGCTGGAGAGACGGGCCCCGCGGGGGCCGGTTTGCGAGCAGCTGCCACGGGTATGGTCGCCGCGTTCGGCTGCCGGTGGCAGGCGGCGCGGTCCGCGCCCGGTACGGCGGCATTCGGGGAAGACGGGGGCCTGTGATGGCGGAGATCGAGGCGACGCGCGGGATGCCGGCCGACAGCATGATCGTGTTCGGGGTGGCGTCCGACGTCGAGCTGATGGACCGGTGGCTGCCGCAGGGGTTGTGGGTCGGCGACGGCGGAGCGGGCACCGTCGAGGCGGGCGGCGAGCTGGTGCCCGGCAGCGGGCGGCACGAGGGGCTGTTCCGCGCCCGGGAGGAGCAGCTCCGGGTGGAGTGGGGCGGCCGCGACCACCCCGACTACGCGGGCTGGCTGCAGGTGTCCGACTCGGCGGCCGGTACCAGCGAGGTGACCGTCCACCTGTCGCTGCTCGACGAGCCGGCCGCCGGCGCCAGGGCCGACGAGGTGCGCGAGCTGCTCGACCGCTCCCTCGACCGGCTGGCCGACGAGGTCACCCGCCGCGTCTCCGAGGGCGGCTGAACGGCGGCTTCCCCTCGGCGCGTCCGGACGGCGGCTTTTGCGAGGGCGGCTGACTCCGGCGGGCGGGCGGGGGCGGGCCCGCCCTCCGGGGTTCAGGCGTCCTCGCGGTCCGGGTTCTCCAGCCGGAAGAAGTTGCTCTGCTTGCCGTCCTTCTTGTGCTCCTGGTAGATGAAGTTCAGCTTCCGCTGGTCGAAGGTCTCGAACCACTCCTCCCAGGTGATCTCCGCCAGGTCTTTCCCGCCGTAGCCGGGGAAGTCGAAGCGGAGCACGCCCGCCCTGCCCTGGTGCTCGGTGCCGGGCACGGTCGCGGGCTTGGCGCCGCGTTCCTGCGCCCATTCCTGGATCACGTCGTGGTCGGTGGTGATGAGACTGCGGCCGGGCCGCTCCTCGTGCTCGCCGGTCGAGGTGACGTGCTGCTCGTACTTGTGCTCGCCCTCGACGGGACGGTTCTGCTGCGACATGGCGGCCTGTTCCCCCTGGTAGTCGTGCGGATGACCTGCTCGATACCCAGCTCGGCGCGCTTCTTGCAAACGATCTGTGCCACCACGCTTAAAGGGGCTCGCAAGGTATCCCCTTCAACTTTTGATTATGCGACGTTTAATCACGATTCTCTCGCCCGTACTCGCAGGTCTGATCGCCGCGGCCGGCCTGTCCGGCGCCGCGGACGCGGCCACGAACGGCGGGCTCAACGCCTTCTACGGTCAGCGCCTGGCCTGGTCGGGGTGCGGCAGCGGGTTCCAGTGCGCGAAATTGGCGGTCCCCCTCGACTATGCGAAGCCCGGCGGCCGGCGGATCAGGATCGCCATGGTCCGGCTGCCCGCGACCGGCCGGAGGATCGGCTCGATCGTGCTGAACTTCGGCGGTCCCGGCGGCGCCGGCGCGACCATCTTGAAGGCCGACAAGACCGTCATGTCGGCCGCCGTCCGGCAGCACTTCGACGTGGTCAGCTTCGACCCGCGCGGCGTGGGCGCCTCCGCCCCCGTACGCTGCCTGTCCCCCCTCGGCCTGGACGCCTACTTCGCCGCCGACCCCACCCCCGACAACGCGGCCGAGGTCAAGCGGGCCAAGGCGTGGATGAAGATCTTCGCCCAGGGCTGCGCGACCAACTCCGGCAAGCAGCTGCTCGCGCACGTCGGCACCGGCGAGGTCGCCCGCGACCTGGACGTGATGCGGGCCGCCCTGGGCGACGCCCGCCTGACCTACTTCGGCTTCTCCTACGGCACCTACCTGGGCGCCCGCTACGCCGACCTGTTCCCCACCCGGATCCGCGCCATGGTGCTCGACGGCGCCGAGGACCCCGGCCAGACGCTCGCCGAGTTCGGCGCGGCGCAGGAGCGGGGGTTCCGGCTGGCGCGCGAGTCGTTCCTGCGCGACTGCTTCCGGGCCAGGGACTGCCCGTTCCCCCGGCACACCGTCGCCGCCGCGACCAGGCGGCTGGAGGCGCTCTACAAGCGGGCCGACCGGGCGCCGTTGCGCAACGACGGCGACAGCAGGCAGGTCAACGAGGCCATCCTGCGCTCGGGCGTCAACCAGGCCATGTACGCCAGGGACAGCTGGCCCTACCTGCGCCAGGCACTCGCCCTCGCCTTCAAGGGCGACGGCACGGCCATGCTCGCCCTGGCCGACGTCAACCACGGACGCCGTCCCGACGGCAGCTACGACAACAGCAGCGAGGCGCTGACGGCCGTCAACTGCCTGGACCATCCCGAGCAGCGCTGCGCGTACTGGCCGGTCAAGGGCAGGAGGTTCACCAGGAAGGTGCGCGCCCACGGGTCGCCGCCGATCGTGGTGGTGGGCACGACACGTGACCCGGCCACGCCGTACGAGCTGGCCAGGCGGCTGGCCGGGCAGCTGGAGCACGGCGTGCTGCTGACCCACGACGGCGACGGGCACACGGCGTACAAGGGGAGCTCGTCCTGCCTGGACCGGCAGATCGACCGGTACGTGATCACGGCTCGCGCGCCGCGCCCGGGAGCCTGCGCGAAGGTCTGACGGCGGGGCCCGGTCCCCCACCCGCTCATGGGCGGGTGAGGGACTGGTGACGTTCGGGTCAACCCTGGCCGCGCCTGCGCGGCGGCCACCACCGGGCGGGAGAGATTGGGCGGACGTAGCCGGAAATTCCCGCCCGAGGAGCCCATGGAGTCGCTGCTGGTCCTGCACGCGCTCGCGGCGGTCTGCGCTCCCTGGCTGGCCCGGCGCATGGGACGGGCCTCCTTCCTGCTGCTGGCCGTGGCGCCCGGCGCCGGTTTCGCGTACTCGGTGTGGCTCGGGGTGCGGGGGCTGCCGGCGCGGGAGGACACCCGCTGGGCGCCCGCGCTCGGGCTGGAGCTGTCCTTCCGGGCCGACCCGCTGACCCTGCTGATGATGGCGCTGGTCACCGGCGTGGGCGTGCTGGTCCTCGTCTACAGCGTGCGCTACTTCCCGGCCGGCGACGACGGGCTGGGCCGCTACGGCGGCGCGATGGCCGCCTTCGCCGGGTCGATGCTGGGGCTGGTCACCGCCGACAACCTGCTCCTGCTGTACGTCTTCTGGGAGCTGACCACCGTCTTCTCCTACCTGCTGATCGGCTACCACCCGGAGAGCCGGGCGAGCCGGCGGGCCGCGATGAAGGCGCTGACGGTGACCACGCTGGGCGGGCTGGCGATGCTGGCCGGGTTCGTGGTGGTCGGGCAGGCGGCGGGCACGTACGCGCTGTCGGGGGTCGTCGCCCGGCCGCCGCAGGCGGGCCCGCTGGCCGCCGGGCTGGTGCTGATCCTGGCCGGGGCGCTGGCGAAGTCGGCGATCTTCCCGTTCAGCACGTGGCTGCCGGCCGCGATGGCGGCGCCGACGCCGGTGTCGGCGTACCTGCACGCGGCGGCCATGGTCAAGGCCGGGGTGTACCTGGTGGCCAGGCTCGGGCCGGCGTTCGGGGACGTGCCGCTGTGGCGGGCGGTCGCGGTGCCGCTCGGGGTGCTGACGATGTTGCTGGGCGGCTGGCGGGCGCTGCGCGAGACGGACCTGAAACGGCTGCTGGCCTACGGCACGGTCAGCCAGCTCGGCTTCCTGATCACGCTGTTCGGCTCGGGCACCCGGGGCGCGGCGCTGGCCGGGGTGGGCATGCTGGCCGCGCACGCGCTGTTCAAGGCCGCGCTGTTCCTGGTCGTGGGCGTCGTCGACCATGCCACCGGCACCCGCGAGCTGCGCGAGCTGAGCGGGGTGGGCCGGTCGATGCCGTTGGTGTGCGCGGCCGCGGTGCTGGCGGGGGCGTCGATGGCGGGGCTGCCGCCGTTCGCGGGGTTCGCCGGCAAGGAGGCGGCGCTGGAGGCGCTGCTGGACCGGCCGCTCGTGCTGGCGGGGGTGGTGGCGGGGTCGGCGCTGACGGCGGGGTACACGCTGCGGTTCCTGTGGGGGGCCTTCGCCGCCAAGCCGGGCGTGCCGGCCACGCCGGCGCACCGGACGGCGGCGGCCATGTTCGCGCCCGCCGCGCTGCTGGCGGTGCTCGGCCTGGCGCTGGCGCCCTTCGCCTCCTGGTACGGCGGTGCGATGTCGGGCTACACCGGCACCTTCCGCGACCCCGGCCATGCCACGCACCTGGCGATCTGGGCCGGCCTGTCGCCCGCGCTGCTGCTGTCGGCCGTGGCGCTGGCGGCCGGGGTGCTGCTGTTCCTGGCCAGGGAGCCGGTGGCCAGGGCGGGCGCGGCGCTGCACGTGCTGGACTCGACGCAGATCTTCTGGTCGCTCGTCCGCCGGCTGGACCGGTTCGCCGTCCAGGCCACCGGCTTCGTCCAGCGCGGTTCGCTGCCCGACTACCTGCTGCTCACGCTGGCCGCCACGACCGGCGTCGGCGTGTTCGCCGTCGCCTACGGCGGCGTGCCGCACCTGGACGTGCCGGTCGTCGCCTGGGAGCGCGTGGAGCAGCCGGTGCTGGCGGTGCTGATCACCGCGGCGGCGGCGCTGGCGCTGTTCGCCCGCGCCTACATCCTGCTGGCCGTGGTCGTCGGCGTCATCGGGTACGGCACCGCGCTGCTGTTCCTCGCGCACGGCTCGCCCGACCTGGCGCTGACCCAGTTCCTCGCCGAGACGCTGGCCCTGGTGGTGTTCGCCCTGGTGCTGCGACGGCTGCCGGTGACCCCGGTCAGGCCCCGGCTGCCGCGCCTGTTCCGGTTCGGGCTCGGGCTGGCCGTGGGGGTGGTGGTGACCGGCGCGGGCCTGCTGGCCACCAGCGCGCGGAGCACCTGGGCCGTCGGGTCGCTGATGCCCGCCGCGGCGCGCGAGGCCGGGGCGCGCAACGTCGTCAGCGCGATCATCCTGGACATCCGGGCCTGGGACACGATGGGCGAGAGCACCGTGCTGGTCGTGCTGACGCTGGGCGTGACGAGCCTGGTGTTCCTGCGGCGCAGGACGTACGAGATCGAGCGGGACGACCGGGGCCGGGTGCCCGCCGAGCGCACGCACTGGTTGTCCTCGACGCTGCCGCGCGGCCAGCGGGCCGTGGCCTTCGAGGTGGCGGCCCGGCTGACCTTCCACACGGTGCTCGTGCTCTCGGTGTTCCTGCTGTTCGTCGGGCACAGCGGGGTCGGCGGCGGGTTCGCCGGCGGCATCGTGGCCGGGCTGGCGATCACCGTGCGCTACCTGGCCGGCGGCCGGTACGAGCTGGCCGCGGCGGTCCCGGTGCACGCCGGCGTGCTGATGGGCGTCGGGCTGACCCTGTCGACCGGCACGGCGCTGGCCGGGCTGCTGTTCGGGCGGGCGGCGCTGGACATGCTGGCCGCCGACGTGCACCTGCCGCTGGTCGGCAGCCTGCACGTGTCCACCGGCCTGCTGTTCGACCTCGGCGTGTACGTCTCGGTCACCGGCATGGTCCAGGACGTGCTGCGCGGCCTCGGCGCCGAGCTGGACCGGCAGATCGAGGCGGAGGAGAGCTCGTGACGATCTCCCTGGCGCCGCTCGTGTGCTGCTGCGTGATGATCACGACCGGCGTGACGCTGCTGCTGGAGCGGAGCCTGGTGCGGGTGCTGGCCGGGGTCGTCGTGCTGGGCAACGGCGTGAACCTGCTGATCGTCACCGCGGGCGGGAACGCCGGCGGGCCGCCCATCCTCGGCAGCACGCCGGTGGCGGACATGGCCGATCCGCTGCCGCAGGCGATGGTGCTCACCGCCATCGTGATCACCCTGGGCGTGACGGCGTTCGTGCTGGCCATGGTGCACCGGTCGTGGCAGCTCACCGGCAGCGACGAGGTCCAGGACGACACCGAGGACCGGCGCGTGCGGCTGCGGGCCCGGCGCGGCGAGCTGAGCCACGCCCTGCGCACCCGGCAGGACGCCTACCGGCGGCTGGTCGTGGAGCAGCGGGCGGAGCTGGCCCGGCTGGAGGCCGAGCAGGCCGAGCGGGAGCGGCTGCAGGAGGACGACCTGGAACGGCGGATCGCCCGCGTGCACACCGAGCTGGAGGAGTGGATGCGCACCCGGATGGCCGAGGGGTTGTCGGAGGAGGAGCTGCAACGCGGCTTCGAGGAGGCCGGGCAGCGGGACCGGCCGGACGAGGAGGCCACGGCGGGTGACAACGCCGAGCGCATCGACGAGCTGCGCCGCGAGCACACCCGGCGGCGGGCCGAGCAGGCGGCCGGCGAGAAGGAGCTGCGCCAGCGGATCAAGGCCCGGCAGCGCGACGCCCGCAGGCAGATGCGCTCGGCCATCCGCGAGGAGCGGGCCCGCCAGGCGCTCGCCAACGACCCCGAACTGGAGGGCGACGACTAGTGGCAGGCAGGGGCGGGGCCCGTGGGTGACCTGGTCGAGCTGCGCGGGCTGGTGTGCGTGCCGGTGCTGCTGCCGCTGCTGGCGGCCGGGATCAAGCTGGCGATCGGCGGGCGGCTGCGGCACCTGCAGTCGGCCATCAGCCTCACCACGCTGGGCATCTCGCTGGCGGTGTCGGTGCTGCTGCTCGCGCACGCCGACACGCATGGCCCGCTGGTGACCGAGCTGGGCGGCTGGGCCTCGCCGGGCGGGATCTGCCTGGTGGCCGACCGGCTCTCGACGCTGGTGCTGGTGGTGTCGTCGGCGGTGACGCTCTGCGTGATGGTGTACTCGATCGCCAACGCCTACGACGAGGCGGAGCACGACGCGCCGATGGCGATCTTCCATCCGGCGTTCCTGGTCATGGTGGCGGGCGTGGCGGACGCGTTCCTGTCCGGTGACCTGTTCAACCTGTTCGTCGCGTTCGAGATGTTGCTGAGCGGCTCGTACGTGCTGCTGACCTTCGGCGGGACCGAGTCCAGGATGCGGGCGGGGGCCACGTACACGCTGATGGCGCTGGCGTCGTCGATGTTGTTCCTGATCGCGCTGGCGGTCACCTACGGCGCGACGGGCACGTTGTCGATGGCGCAGCTCGCCGAGCGCTTCGGCACGCTGCCCGAGCAGGTGAAGCTGCTGGTCGAGCTGACGCTGCTGCTGGCGTTCGCGATCAAGGCGGCGATCTTCCCGGTGTCGGCGTGGCTGCCGGACTCCTACCCGACCGCGCCCGCGCCGGCCACGGCCGTGTTCGCCGGGCTGCTCACGAAGGTCGGCGTGTACGCGATCATCCGGCTGGAGGCGCTGCTGTTCCCCGGCGGGCCGGTGTCCACGCTGCTGATGGCGGTGGCGCTGGCCACGATGCTGGCCGGCGTGCTGGGCGCGGTGGCGCAGACCGACATCAAGCGCATGTTGTCCTTCACGCTGGTCAGCCACATCGGCTACATGGTGTTCGGGGTGGCGCTGTCGACGGTGGCGGGCCTGGCGGGCGCGGTGTTCTACATCGTCCACCACATCACCGTGCAGACGAGCCTGTTCCTGGTGACGGGGCTGATCGAGCGGCGCACCGGCACCACGTCGGTCAACCGGCTGGGCGGGCTGATGAGGACCGCGCCGGTGCTGGGTGTGTTGTTCTTCGTGCCCGCGATGAACCTGTCGGGCATCCCACCGATGTCGGGCTTCCTGGGCAAGCTGCTGCTGGTGCAGGCGGGCCTGGCCAAGGGCGGCCCGGCGGCGGTCGTGCTGGTGGCGGGCGGGCTGCTCACGAGCCTGCTGACGCTGTACGCGATCGCCAGGACGTGGGGCAAGGCGTTCTGGCGCGCGCCGCGCGAGGAGCGGCTGGGCCAGGTGATGGAGAGCGAGGAGGCGACGGGTGAGGAGCCGGTGGTGACGACGACGGCGCTGCCGCCCGTGCTGCTGGGCGCGACGGCGGCGCTGGTGGCGTTCGGGCTGTCGTTCACGGTGCTGGCCGGGCCGCTGGCGGCGCTGACGCAGCGGGTGGCCACGGAGCTGAGCGAGCGGCAGACGTACATCACCGCGGTGCTGGGGACGCGGCCGTGAGCGGCGGTCTGCTCGCGCCGCGGCTGTTCGGCCGGCGGGTGCCGCTGCCGCTGGTGGCGTGGCTGACGCTGGTGTGGGTGACGCTGTGGGGCGAGCTGTCGGCGGGGAACGTCCTGGGCGGCCTGGCGACCGCGCTGGTGGTGACGTGGCTGCTGCCGCTGCCCGTCCTGGACCCGGGGATCAGGGTGCGGCCGCTGCCGCTGGCGCGGTTCCTGCTGTGGTTCGGGTGGGACATGTTGCTCTCGACCGTGCGGGTGGTGGCGTGGGTGGTGCGGCCCGGCGATCCGCCCACCCAGCTGGTCCTGGTCCGGCTGCGCACGTCGTCGGAGTCGATGACCGTGATGATCATGGTGGCGTTGTCCACGATGCCGGGGAGCCTGGTGGTGGAGGCGTACATGGACAGGAGAGAGCTGATGCTGCACGTGCTCGGGCTGGCCGGAGAGGGCGTCCCGGACGCGGTCCGCACGGACGTGGCCGGGCTGGAGTCGCGGATCGTGGCCGCGTTCGGGACCCGCGCGGACCGGGAGGAGCTGCGGTGAGCGCGGTGTACCTGGTGACGATCGCGCTGCTGGGCGGCGGGGCGGCGGCCGCGTTGTGGCGGGTGGGGCGCGGGCCCTCGATGCTGGACCGCGCGGTCGCCCTGGACGTGCTGACGTCGCTGGCGATGTGCGCGGTGGGGCTGTTCGCGGTGGTCAGGGACGACTACTCGGACCTGCCGGTGCTCCAGGTGCTGTCGTTGCTCGGGTTTGTGGGCTCGGTGTCGCTGGCCCGGTTCTTCCCGGGGCGGTCGGGGTGAGCGTGATGGACGTCGCGGCGGCGGTCTGCCTGGTGCTCGGGGCCGTGCTGGCGTTGTCGGCGGGCGCCGGGCTGGTGCGCTTCCGCACGACGCTCGACCGGATGCACGCCGGCACCAAGCCGCAGGTGCTCGGCGTGCTGCTGGTGCTGGCCGCGATGTGGTTGCACCGGCCCACCTGGTGGAACGCCGGGCCGCTGCTGATCGTGGGGGCCTCGCAGGTGATCACCGTGTCGGTGGCGGCGTACATGGTGGGGCGGGCGGCCTACTCGCGTCAGTCGTCGCGGGACGAGACCGAGATGCCGCCCTCGGAGGAGGACTGATCGCCCCTGCGGTCGAGGGCCGGCTGGCCGAACCAGGTCCAGGCGGCCAGCCCGGCCAGGATGCCGGCGGTGATCCAGGCCAGGGTGGAGTGGAACAGGTAGTCGATCACCAGCATGGTGGCCGTGGTCATCGACACCACCAGGGCGAGCGCTCCTAACAGGCCGTAGGTGTTGGACCGGCGTACCAGGTTCTCCTTGTGGCCCTGCCGGAACAGCACGCGGTGCTGGGCGGTCGGCGCGATGTAGCAGATCGACGCGATGGCGGCGCTGACCAGCGCGGCGAAGTAGAGCCAGCGGTCGGTCTGGTCCAGCTTGACGAAGCCGGGCGAGAAGGGGACGGTCAGCAGGAACGCGAACAGCACCTGCACGCCGGTCACCGCGACGCGGGCTCCCTGCAGCAGCTCGACGAAGTTGCGGTCGGCGCGTTCCTCGTGCGACTCGTTCTTCACTCGGCCTCCTCGTTGGATGTTCTCCTCTTCCTTGGCGGAGGCCGGTCGAAACATGGATTTTCGAGCTCAGGCGAGGATCTTGGCGGGCGTGATGGGCAGGTCACGCACCCGCCGGCCGGTGGCGTGGTGAACGGCGTTGCCGATCGCGGCGGCGGTGCCCACGATGCCGATCTCGCCGATGCCCTTGGAGCCCATCGGGTTGAGCAGGCCGTCCTGCTCGTCGATCCAGACCGCCTCGATCGCCGGCACGTCGGCGCAGGCCGGCACGTGGTACTGGGCCAGGTCGCGGTGCAGGAAGCCGCCGAACTCGTCGTCGGTCAGCGTCTCCTCCATCAGCGCCATCCCCATGCCCATGGTCATGCCGCCGACGAACTGCGACCTGGCCAGCCTGGCGTCCAGGATGCGGCCGGCGGCGAACACGCCGAGCAGGCGCGACAGGCGGATCTCGCCCGTCACGGAGCTGACCCTGACCTCGGCGAACTGGGCGCCGAAGGCGTGCCTGGCCAGCTCCTCGTCGGCCTTGACCTCCTCGGTGGTGTCGGCGGACCCCTCGCCGCCGTCGGCCCGCAGCGCCTCGCAGGCCCGTACGACGGCCGAGCCCCACGACGCCGTGCCCATCGAGCCGCCCGCGACGGGCGCGGTGGGCAGGTCGCTGTCGCCGAGCTCGACGTGCACCCGGCCGGGGGCGACGCCCAGGCAGTCGGCCGCGATCCTGGTGAGCACGGTCCGGGCGCCGGTGCCGATGTCGGCGGCGGCCACCCGGATGACGAAGTCGCCGTCCCGCACGGTCGCGGTGGCCTGCGACGGGCCGCGCCTGGCCGGGTAGGTGGAGGCGGCCACGCCGGTGCCGACCAGCCACTCCCCCTCGCGCCTGACGCCGGGCGCCGGGTCGCGGCGGTCCCAGCCGAAGCGGCGGACGCCCTCGCGCAGGCAGGTCACCAGGCTGCGGGAGCTGAACGGCAGCCCGCCGTCCGGCTCGGCCGTGGGCTCGTTGCGTATGCGCAGCTCGACAGGGTCGATCCCGGCCGCCTCGGCCAGCTCGTCCATCGCCGACTCCAGGGCGTACATGCCGGGGCACTCGCCGGGGGCGCGCATCCAGGACGGGGTGGCGACGTCGAGGCGGACGAGCCGGTGCGCGGTGCGCAGCGCGGGCGTGGCGTACATGACGCGGCCGGGGGTGGCGGCCTGCTCGGCGAACTCGACGAGCCTGCTGGTCTGCACGTACGCCGTGTGCTCGACCGCGGTGAGCCGGCCCTCGGCGTCCGCGCCGAGCCGCAGCCGCTGGACGGTCGGGGTGCGGTAGCCGGTGAGGTCGAACATCTGCTGCCGGGTGAAGACGACCTTGACCGGACGGCCGGCGGCCCGGGCGGCCAGGGCGGCGAGCACGGCGTTCGGCCTGGTGGTGCCCTTGGAGCCGAAGCCGCCACCGACGTGCCTGGACACCACGCGCACCTGCGCGGCGGGCAGGCCGAGGGTCTTGGCGATGCTGTCCCGGTCGCCGCTGCTGCCCTGGGTCGAGTCGTAGACCAGCAGCCGGCCGTCGTCGGCCCACACGGCCACCGCGGCGTGCGGCTCCATCGCGTTGTTGTGCAGCGGCGGCGTCGTGTACGTCACGTCCACGGCCGACGCGGCGGCGGCCAGCCCGGCCGCCACGTCGCCCTTCTCGGTGTCGGGCGGCAGGTTCGGGTTGACCACCTCCGGCCGGTAGAGGTCCGGGTGGTCGGCGCGCAGCCGCACGTCGTGGGCCTGCGGCCGGTAGTCGACGCGGACGGCGTCGGCGGCGGCGCGGGCCTGGTCGTAGCTGCCGGCGACGACGGCGGCCACGAGCTGCCCCCGGTAGACGACGTCCCGGGAGCGGAACAGCGCCAGTTCGGGGTCGGCGTCCTCGGCCAGGTCGGGCGGGTCGTCGACGGACAGCACGGCGAGCACGCCCGGCATGGCCAGCGCCTGCCCGGCGTCCACCCGCGTGACCTGGCCCCTGGCGACCGTGGACTGCACCGGGTAGCAGTAGGCGACGCCCTCGACCGGGTACTCGGCGGCGTACGTGGCCAGCCCCGTGACCTTGACGCGCCCCTCGATGCGGTTCACGGCGTCAGCTCCTCCAGCGTGCGGACGATCAGGTTGCGCGCCAGCGGCAGCTTGTACGCGTTGCGCGGCAGCGGGCGGGCCTGGTCGAGCTCGGCCTCGGCGGCCCGCAGGTACGCCTCGCCCGTGGCGGGGCCGCCGATGATCGCCCGTTCGGCGCGTTCGGCCCGCCAGGGCGCGTGGGCCACGCCGCCGAGCGCGATGCGGCAGCCGGTCACCACGCCGTCCCAGCGCACGTCGAGCACGGCGGCGATGGACACCAGCGCGAACGCGAACGAGGCCCGCTCGCGCACCTTGCGGTAGAGGGAGGCGCCCGGGGGCGGCGCGGGCAGCTCGACGGCGGTGATCAGCATGCCGGGTTCGAGCACGGTGTCGCGCTCGGGCGCGTCGCCGGGCAGGCGGTGCAGGCCGGGCATGGGGATGATCCGGTCGCCGGCCGGGCCGGTGACGTGCACCTCGGCGTCGAGCGCGGCCAGCGCCACGGCCATGTCCGAGGGATGGGTGGCCACGCAGGCGTCCGAGGCGCCGAGCACGGCCAGGTTGCCGTGGTCGCCCTCGATCGCGGGGCAGCCGGTGCCGGGCTCGCGCTTGTTGCAGGGCCTGGTGACGTCCTGGAAGTAGGGGCAGCGGGTGCGTTGCAGCAGGTTGCCGGCCACCGTGGCCATGTTCCTGACCTGGCCGGAGGCGCCGGTCAGCACGGCCCTGGCGAGCATCGGGTAGCGGGCGCGGACGAACGGGTCGGCCGCCAGGTCGCTGTTGCGCACGGCCGCGCCGATCCGCAGCCGGTCGCGTACGGGCTCGACGGCGTCCAGCGGCAGGCGGCTGACGTCCACGAGGTGGTCGGGGGCGGCCACGCCGAGGCGCATGAGGTCGACCAGGTTGGTGCCGCCGCCCAGGTACATCGTGCCGGGGCCGTACCGGCCGACCGCGTCCGACGGGCTCTGGGCGCGGACGTAGTCGAACGCCTTCACCGGGCCACCTCGCCGATCGCGGCCACGATGCCGGGATAGGCGCCGCACCGGCACAGGTTGCCGCTCATCCGTTCCCTGATCTCCTCGGGCGTCAGGGCCGGGTCGAGGAGGAGGTCGGCGGTGACGGCGCTCGGGCCGGGCTCGCCCAGCATGCCGACCGCCGAGCAGAGCTGGCCCGGCGTGCAGTAGCCGCACTGGAAGGCGTCGTGCTCGATGAACGCGGCCTGCAGCGGATGCAGCTGCTCGCCCGAGGCCAGCCCCTCGACGGTGACGATCTCGCTGCCGTCCACCGCCACGGCCAGCGCCAGGCAGGAGTTGGCCCGGCGGCCGTCGATCAGCACCGTGCACGCGCCGCACTGGCCGTGGTCGCAGCCCTTCTTGGAGCCGGTCAGGCCGAGCCGTTCGCGCAGCAGGTCGAGCAAGGAGATCCTGGGGTCGACGGCCACGGTGTGCGGCACGCCGTTCACCTGCAGGGTGATGTCCATAGGCGCTCGCCTACCCGGCCACCGCCGGGGGCAACCACGGGCTCGGACATCTCGGGGTAAAGGTGACGGCGTCCAGGTGTCGGCCCGCGGGCGGCGGGTAGCCGGGAAGAGGATCGGGCCGCGGAGGGGTGCATGGGGCGAGCGTTCGACGAGCAGGTGGCGGAGTCCGAGGCGGTGCTCACCGTCAACGCGGGCTCGTCGAGCCTGCGCCTCGACCTCGTGCAGGGCGGCTGCGTGCTGGACAGCGCGCACGCCGAGCGAGCCGCGGACCCCGGCTCGGCGCGCGAGGAGCTGGCGGCGTTCCTGGGCGGCCACTTCGACCGCGACATCCGCGCGGTGGCGCACCGGCTGGTGCACGGCGGCGACGTCGTCCGCGCGCCCACGGTCGCCGACGACGAGACCGTCGAGGCGCTGCGCGGCGTCGTGAGCCTGGCGCCGCTGCACCTGCCGCCCGCGCTGGCGCTGCTGGAGGCGGCCCGCGAGCAGCTTCCCGCGGTGCCGCACGTGCTCTGCCCCGACACGGCCTTCCACGCCGGCCTGCCCGACGCCGCCGCGGTCTACGCCCTGCCGCGCGAGTGGCGCGACCGGTACGGCCTGCGCCGCTACGGCTTCCACGGCCTGTCCTACGCCTGGACCGCCGACCGGGTGGCCGAGCTGCTCGGCCGGCCGCTCGCCGACCTGGAGCTGGTGCTGACCCACCTGGGCGGCGGCTCGTCGGTGTGCGCGGTGTCGGGCGGGCGCAGCCTGGACACCTCGATGGGGTTCACCCCGCTGGACGGCGTCCCGATGAGCAGACGTTCGGGCAGCGTCGATCCCGGGATGCTGATGTGGCTGCTGTCGCAGGGCCACCTGTCGGCCGACGAGCTGGACGAGGGCCTGCAACGCCGTTCCGGGCTGCTCGGGCTGTCCGGGGGCCGCTCGGGCGACACCCGCGAGCTGGTCGAGGCCGAACGCGCCGGCGACGCCGACGCCGCCCTGGCCCTGGAGGTGTTCTGCCACCGGGTGAGCCGGGAGATCGCCGCCGCCGCCACGTCGCTGTCCAGGATCGACGCGCTGGTGTTCACCGGCGAGATCGGCTGGGACCAGCCCGAGGTGCGCGAGGCGGTCTGCCGCCGTCTCGGGCTGCTCGGCGTCGAGCCGCCCGAGTCCGGCAACCGGCACGACGACGGCCCGGTCAGCGGGCCGGGCGCCGCCGTGCCCGTCCTGGTCGTCCAGGTGCGCGAGGAGCTCCAGCTCGCCCGCGAATGCCTGGGCGTGTTCCGGCCGGCAGAGGAGGACGGCTATGGATGACGTCACCAGCTCGGCGCTGCGGCTGTCGGGCGAACAGGACCTCGACCCGCTGCTCGACCGGGTCGGCGAGGCCGGTCTCGTGCTGATCGGCGAGGCCAGTCACGGCACCCACGACTTCTACACCTGGCGGGCCGCGCTCACCCGCCGCCTGATCGCCGAGAAGGGCTTCGGGTTCGTCGCCGTCGAGGGCGACTGGCCCGACTGCGAGCGCGTCCACCGCGCGGTCACCCGCGACGGCGAGGACCCCTTCGACGCCCTGTACGCCTACCAGCGCTGGCCCGCGTTCATGTGGGCCAACGAGGAGGTCGCCGAGTTCTGCCGCTGGCTGCGGCGCTGGAACTC
Source organism: Nonomuraea sp. NPDC005730 (assembly GCF_040630865.1). Taxonomy (NCBI): domain Bacteria; kingdom Bacillati; phylum Actinomycetota; class Actinomycetes; order Streptosporangiales; family Streptosporangiaceae; genus Nonomuraea; species Nonomuraea sp. NPDC005730. The sequence goes on along the minus strand of NZ_JBEXYK010000023.1, from coordinate 13,278 downwards.
GGCCCTGCCGCCGGGCGAGCGCGTCGGCTTCCACGGCCTCGACGTCTACAGCCTCTGGGAGTCCCTGCGCGCCGTGCGCCGCTACGCCGTCGACCACCTGCCCGACCAGCTCGGCACGGTGATGGAGGCCCTGTACTGCTTCGAGTCCTACGGCCACGACCCGCAGCGGTACGGCCTGGAGACCCGCCTGGTCCCCGACTCCTGCGAGAACGAGGTCGTGGAGCTGCTCAGGGCGGTCGTGACGGCCGCGCCCGCCGACGAGGACGGCTTCGAGGCCCGGCAGAACGCCGAGGTCGTGGCCGGGGCCGAGAGCTACTACCGGACCATGGTCGGCGGCGGCCCCGGCTCGTGGAACATCAGGGACGTGCACATGGCCGACACCCTGGACCGGCTGACCGCCTTCCACGGCGCCAAGGGCGTGGTGTGGGCGCACAACACGCACGTCGGCGACGCCCGCGCTACCGACATGGCCGCCGCCGGCATGACCAACCTCGGCCAGCTGGCCCGCGAGCGGCACGGCGAGGACGTCGTCCTGGTCGGCTTCGGCGGCTACCGGGGGACGGTCGTGGCCGGGGCGAGCTGGGGCACGCGGGCGCACGTCATGCCCGTCCCGCCGGCCCGGCCCGGATCGCTGGAGGCGCTGCTGCACGACGCTCTCGGAGGCGAGCGCGCCCTGTTCGTGACGCCCCGGCGGCCCCGTCCGCGCTGGTTCGACCAGCCGCTGGACCACCGCGCGATCGGCGTCGTCTACCGGCCGGAGCGCGAGAAGTGGGGCAACTACGTGCCCACCGCGCTCGGCGACCGCTACGACGCCTTCCTCTGGCTGGACGTCACCGAGGCCCTGCACCCGCTGCACGCCGAGCCGTGGGACGACGTCGAACCGGAGACCTATCCCAGCGCCATGTGACGGACTGTCGGTGGCAGATGGTTTGATCGCTGCTGTGGAGGCCTCGGTCGAGCAGCTCGTCTACGTCAGAGACGACGAATACACCGTCGCGCGCATGAGCGCCGAGGGCGTGCCCGACTTCGTGGCCACCGGCCGGGCGCTGTCGGGCGCGCAGCCGGGCGAGACGCTCCGGCTGACCGGCGACTGGAGCCACCACGCGCGCCACGGCAGGCGGTTCGCGGTGGCCGGGTGCGAGCGGGTGGTGCCCGCCACGGTCCGGGCGATCCGCGTCTACCTGGGGTCGGGGCTGATCCGGGGCATCGGGCCGCGGCTGGCGTACGCGATCGTCGACCACTTCGGCGAGGAGACGCTCAAGGTCATCGACGCCGAGCCCGGGCGGCTGACCGAGGTCGTCAACATCGGGCCGCTGCGGCAGGCGCAGATCGTCCAGGCGTGGCAGGAGCAGAAGGCCATCGCCGCGCTGATGGTGACGTTGCAGGGGCTGGGCGTCAGCCCGCTGCTCGCGGCCAAGATCCATCAGGTGTTCGGCGGCGAGGCCGAGGAGGTCCTGGCCACCGACCCCTACCGGCTGATCGGCCGGGTCAGGGGCATCGCCTTCCGCGTCGCCGACCGCATCGCGCTGCAGCGGGGGGTGCCCGAGCGCAGCCCGCAGCGGATCAAGGCGGCGCTGCTCGACCGGCTGGAGTCGGCGGCGGTCCGCGACGGCCACTGCTTCGTGCCGGTGCCCCATCTGGTGGCGGGGGCGGCCGAGCTGATCGAGCTCGATCCCGAGGCGGTCGGGCCGATGATCGACGCCCTGGTGGCCGAGCGGCGGGTGGTGGTCGAGGCCGACGAGGAGCAGCCGGGGCGGGCGGTGGCCTACGCCAAACACGTGCACGCCCGCGAGCGGCAGCTCACCGAGCAGCTCACCCGGCTCATGCGGGCCCGCTCCACGCTGCCGCTGCGCCCCTTCCGCGAGGACGAGACCCTCCACGACGACCAGCGCGCGGCCGTCAACATGGCGCTGACCTGCACTGTCTCGATCATCACCGGCGGGCCCGGCTGCGGCAAGAGCCACACGGTCAGAGCCGTGGCCACCACGGTCAGGGCGTCGGGCGGCACGGTCACGCTCACGGCCCCCACCGGCAAGGCGGCCAAGCGCCTGTCGGAGCTGACCGGCCTGCCCGCGATGACCATCCACCGCATGCTCGCCCACCAGCCCGACCCCGATCCGTCCACGCTGTTCGAGGAGGCGCCCGCGCAGGCCGACCTGATCGTGGTCGACGAGGCGTCGATGCTCGACCTCCATCTCGCCACCCGGCTCACGGCGGCCGTCCAGCCGGGCAGCCATCTGCTGCTCATCGGCGACAGCGACCAGCTTCCCAGCATCGGCGCCGGCGACGTGCTGGCCGACCTGCTGCGCGTGGAGGCGATCCCGCGGGTGCGGCTCACCCACGTCTTCCGCCAGGCGGGCGGCAGCGGCATCGTCGAGGCCGCCCACCTCATCCGGGCCGGCCGCATGCCGGCGACGCCGGGGCGCGGCGGGTTCTGGTTCGAGGAGCTCGACGATCCGGCGCGGGTGGCCGAGCGGGTGGCCCATCTGGCCATGGAGGCGATCCCGCGCAAGCAGGGCGTCCCGCCCGAGCAGGTGCAGGTGCTGTGCCCGATGCGCAAGGGCGAGACGGGCGCGGTCACGCTGGGCCGGCTGCTCCAGGACCGCCTCAACCCGGCGGCCGACGACAAGCCCGAGCACTGGTCGGGGGCGTCGGTGTTCCGGGTGGGCGACCGGGTCATGCCCATCCGCAACAACTACGACAAGGGCGTCTTCAACGGGGAGACCGCCACGGTCACCGCCGTGCTGCCGCAGGACCGCGTGATCGAGGTCCGCACCGACGACGGCGAGACCGTCCAGTACGGGTTCGGCGAGCTCGACGACCTCACCCACGCCTACGCGATCAGCGTGCACCGCTCGCAGGGCAGCGAGTACCCGTTCGTGGTGGCGCCGATCGTGGCCGAGGCGGGCGGGATCATGTTGCGGCGCAAGCTGCTGTACACGCTGGTGACCCGGGCCAAGGCGTGGGTCGTGCTGGTGGGGCAGCGCGAGGCGCTGGAGCTGGCCGTCCACCGCGTGGGCCGCCCCCGCAACACCGGCCTGCCCCGCCGCCTGTCCCAGAGCCTGTCGGCCTGACGCCGGCCAGGCCCGGCCCGGCCCGGCCCCGGCCCCGGCCGGCCCGTGCCCGGCCGGGGCGCGGCGGGAGCGGGGGCGGGGCGGGGGCGCGGCCGGGTCAGTCCTGGCGGACGAGGGCCGTGGCGAGCAGTTCGGCCAGGTGGCGGCCCTGGCGTCCGGTGCCGGCGGCGGCGATCTGGGTGCGGCAGGAGAATCCGTCGGCGAGCAGCTCGTCCCCCGGCCCCGCCGACCGTACGGCCGGCCAGAGCCCCTGCTCGGCGCAGGCCTTCGACACCTCGTGGTGTTCCCGCTCGAACCCGAAGTTCCCGGCCTGCCCGCAGCAGCCGGAGTCGAGCACGCTGGTCCGGATGCCGAAGCGGTCGAGCACGGCCCGGTCGGCGTCGTAGCCCATGATCGCGCTCTGGTGGCAGTGCACCTGCGCGATCGCCTGCCCGCCGGTCGTGGCCGGCCGCCAGTCGGCGGCGCGCGTCTCCAGCAGCTCGGCCAGCGTCAGGAACCGCTCCGCCAGCAGCCGCGTCTCGGTCGTGTTGAGCAGTTCCGGCCCGTCGGAGCGGAACACGGCGGCGCAGCTCGGCTCCAGGCCGACCACCGGCACCCCGGCCTCGGCCCAGGAGGCGAGCGCCCCCACCGTACGCGCCAGCACCCGCCGCGCCACCCCGAGCTGCCCGGTGCTGATCCAGGTCAGCCCGCAGCACAGCGTCACCGGCGGCACCACCACCTCGAACCCGGCCGCCTCCAGCACGTCCACGGCGGCCCGCCCGATGTGCGGGTCGAAGTGGTCGGTGAAGGTGTCGGCCCACAACACCACCCGCCCCCGCGTGCCCGGCCGGCCCTGGGGACGCCGCCTGAACCAGTCGGTGAACCGCTGCCGGGCGAACCGCGGCAGGTCGCGCTCCGGCGTGATCCCCGCGACGGCCTTGACCAGCCGCGACAGTCCGGGCGCCGAGCCGACCGCGTTGACCAGGCCGGGCGCGGCCGAGGCGAGCGCGGCCCACACCGGCAGCCAGCCCATCGAGTAGTGGGCCCGCGGCCGGACGCGGTGCCGGTAGTGGTGGGCGAGGAACTCGGCCTTGTAGGTGGCCATGTCCACGTTCACGGGGCATTCGGAGCGGCAGCCCTTGCACGACAGGCACAGGTCGAGCGCGTCGCGCACGGCGTCCGAACGCCAGCCGTCGGTGATGACGTCGCCGCGCACCATCTCCTCAAGCAGGCGGGCGCGCCCGCGCGTGGAGTGCTCCTCCTCGCGGGTCACCCGGTAGCTGGGGCACATGACGCCGCCCTCGAAGGTGTGCTTGCGGCAGGTCCCGGTGCCGACGCAGCGGGTGGCGGCGTGCCCGAAACGTCCGTGGTCGTGGGGGTACTGGAAGAACGTCTGGCGCGGCTCGTGCGGGTAGAAGCGGTGCTGGGCCAGGTTCTGGTCCAGGTGGCGGGGGTGGACGACCTTGCCCGGATTCACCCGGTCGCGCGGGTCGAAGATGGCCTTGAAGCGGCCGAACACCTCCACGACCTCCGGGCCGAACATGACGGGCAGCAGCTCGGCCAGCGCCTGGCCGTCGCCGTGCTCGCCGGACAGCGAGCCGCCGTAGGAGGCGACCAGCTCGGCGGCCTCCCCGGCGAAGGCGCGGTACCGGGCGATGCCGTCGTCGGTGTGCAGGTCGAGCGGCAGCCGACCGTGCACGCAGCCCTGGCCGAAGTGGCCGTACAGGGCGGAGTCCTGGTAGTCGTGCGCGCGCAGCAGCCGCTCGTAGTCGCGCAGGTAGGCGCCCAGCCGCTCGGGCGGCACGGCCGCGTCCGACCAGCCCTCGTACGTCTGGCGGCCGGTCGGCGGGTACGCCTCCACGCCGAGCCCCGACTCCCGCCACCGCCACAGCCGGTCCTCCCTGGCCGGGTCGCCGAGGAAGGCGTGCGTGGGCGTGGGCGCCTCGGCCCGCTCTCCCACGTCGCGCATCATCGTCTCGGCCCGCTCGCGCGCCTGCTCGGGCGTGTCCCCGCCGAACTGCACCAGCAGCCAGCCGCCGCCCTCGGGCAGGTCCTGGAGCGCCGGGTCGCCGGGGTGCTCCCGCTTGGCCAGCCGGTACATGGTCTCGTCCATGGCCTCCAGCGCGATCGGCGCGTGCCGGGCCACGGCCGGGACGGCGTCGGCGGCGGTGAAGACGTCCTCGAACCCGAGCACGGCCAGCGCCCTGGCGGGTGGCGCCGGCACGACGCGCAGCTCGGCGCGGAGCACGGTCACCAGCGTGCCCTCGCTGCCGGTCAGGGCGCGGGCCAGGTCGAAGCCGTTCTCGGGCAGGAGCTGGTCCAGGTTGTAGCCGGAGATGCGGCGTTCCAGCCTGGGGTAGCGGGTGCGGACCAGTTCCATGGTCTCGTCGCGCAGGTCGCGCACCTGGCGGTAGATCTCGGCCAGCCGGCCGCCCTGGGCCTGGATGCGGTCGTACTCGGCGTCGTCCGTCGGCCCCACCCAGGCGCGCACGCCGTCGTAGGTGAGGATCTCCAGCCGGAGCACCGACTGCGACATCTTCCCGTACGCCTGCGCCGAGGCCCCGCACGAGTTGTTGCCGATCATGCCGCCGATCGTGCAGGCCCGGTGGCTGGACGGCCGGGGCCCCACCATCAGCCCGTACGGTGCCAGCTCGTGGTCCACCTGGTCGAGCACGGCCCCCGCCTGGACGACGACCCGGCGGCCCGGCGCGTCCACGGACTCGACCGCGCCGCAGTGCTTGGACCAGTCGATCACCACCGCCGCGTTGCAGCACTGCCCGGCCAGGCTGGTGCCGCCGCCGCGGGAGAGCACGGGCACGTCGCTGGACCGGCACACGGCCACCGCCGCCACCCCGGCGTCCAGGTCGCGCGGCACGACGACGCCGATCGGGACCTGCCGGTAGTTGGAGGCGTCACGCCCGTAGGCGGCGCGGCTGCCCAGGTCGAAGCGCACCTCGCCGTCCACCGCCTCGGCGAGGCGCCGGCTCAGCGTCTCGACGTCGATCTCGCGGGACGGCGGCGCGTGCGTGACGGGCGTGTCGACCAGGCTCTTCATGCCCGCCACTTACCCGGGCCGGCTCACGGGCCGCCCAACGGCGGGCCAAGCCCGGTTCTAGACCCCGAGCAGGTCGGTGAGGTCGTCGGCGTGCTCCTCCTCCTCTTCCAGGATCGACTCCATGAGCCGGCGGGTGGTCGGGTCGCCCTCGCCGAGCCAGCGGATGATCTCCTGGTAGGTGGAGATGACGATGCGCTCGGCCCACAGGTTGGCCTCCAGCAGCGCCTTCAGGTCGGTGTCGGCGGGCACCTGGTAGTCGGTGTGCGAGCGCTGGACGAGCTTGGCCGGGTCGAAGTCCGGCTCGCCGCCGAGCTGGCTGACGCGTTCGGCGGCGCGCAGCGCGTGGTCGAGCTCCTCCTTGGCGTGCTCGGTGAACTCCGCCGCCACCTGCGCGCGGTCGATGCCCTTGGCCGAGATGGCGTGCCTGGTGTACCTGAGCCAGCACACCACCTCGGTGGCGATCACGTCGTTGAGGATCTCGATGACCTTCTCCGGGTCGCGGCCGAAGGTCTGCGTGATCGGGCCCTCGTCCATCTTCTGCCGCACCTGCTCGCGGATCCTGGTGACGTCGAGCACGAAGTCGTCCGTCTGCGTCATGATGTGTCCTTCCCCCGGCGATTTCCCCTGGTCAACGGTAACTTCGCCGGAGCCTGCGCCGGGGTTGCGACACGGGCGGACCGCAGGCGGGGCGCCAGCGCGAGCGTGACCGCCGCCGACGCCGCGGCCAGCACGGCCATGGCCACGCCGGGCGAGGTGTGCTCGGCCAGGGCGCCGGCGAGCGCGGCGGCCAGCCCCTGCATGGCGACCATGCCGGAGGAGTGCAGCCCGAGCGCGTGCCCGCTCAGCTCGGGGGGCGTGAGCGCCATGAGCCGCTCCTGCAGCAGCAGGGTGGCGGCGAACCCGGCCGAGGCGAGCGCGACCAGCACCGGCGACGGGTAGGCCGCGAACACCAGGTACGGCAGCGCGAGCAGCAGGTACAGCGGCGTGACCAGCCGCGCCCGCCAGTGCGGCGGCACGTACCGGCCGACCAGCACGTCACCGGCGAGCATCCCGGTGGCGGCGCAGGCGAACAGCAGCCCGGCCCGGTCCGGCGCGAGCGGCACGAACAACGACTCGCAGCCGACGATCAGGCCGTTGGGCAGCCAGAGGGCGAGGTAGACGTGCCGGCGCGGCCGATCGGACCACAGGCGGGCGTTGTCGCGCCAGGTCTCGGCGGGTGAGGGCCGTCCGGACGCGCGCGGCCGCCGCCGTCCGAGCCCCAGCCCGGCCAGCGCGGCGGCCAGGTGGAGGGCCGCCGCGACGAGCAGCGTCCCGCGCGGCGACAGGACGGTCACCAGCACGCCGCCTGCGCCGAACCCGGCGATCTGCACGATCCCGGAGGACATGTTGAGCACCGACCGGCCGAGCAGGTACCCGTCCCGGTCGAGCAGCTCGTTCAGCAGCCCGTACCGGACGCCGCCGCCGAGCGCGGACAGCGCGCCGAGTGCCAGCACGACGGCGAGCATGCCCCACACGGGCAGGCCGGGCACGGCCAGGAAGGCGGCGCCTAGCGCGGCCGCCAGCGCCAGCCCGGACAGGGCGGCCCGCGGCGGCAGCCGGTCGGCCGCCGACAGCAGCGTGGCCGCGCCCACCACCTGGGCGAGCGCCGGGCCGAACATGGCCAGCCCGGACAGCAGCGGCGATCCGGTGTCGGCGTAGACGAGGGTGCCGAGGGCGAGCCCGCTCACCGTCTGCCCGGCCACCTGCCCGGACGAGACCAGGAAGAGCGGGGTGAATCCGGACCTGCCGAACAGGTCCCGGTACGTGCGCATGGGACGGCAGTCTTCGCGACCGGCGGCTGCGGGCGTTACTGTTTCGCCCACCCGCGAAACAATGTGGGACGAGGAGGACGTGGTGGGTGTCTGGCAGGTCGACGCGGACACGCTCGCGGGCGGCCGGTTCGTCCTGTCGCCGCTGGCCGAGACGATCGCCGCGCTGAAGACGCTGGACCGCGCCGTCGCCGCCCATCCCGGCGAGGACGCCTGGCTGGCCGCCCACCTGCCCGCCTACCGCGCCGAGCAGGCCGCCGACCCGGTGACGGCGCTGCTCGTCCGCGCGGCGCTGGGCCGTACGTGGAACGCGACCTTCCTCACGCCCACGCCCGAGGGAGAAGGCGAGGCCGCCTTCGAGGAGGAGGTGGCGAGCGTCCGCGACACCCCGCCCGGGCAGGCGCGCGCGGACCTGGTCGAGTCGCTGGGCGGCCCGGTGCCCGCCGTGCTGCGCCGCGACGACCTGCCCGGACGCATGGCCGCCCGGCTGGAGTGGGTGTGGCGCGAGACCGTGCTGCCGACCTGGCCGCGGCGCCGCCGGATCATCGAGGCCGACGTCACGGCCCGCGCCGCGCGGCTGGGCCGGGGCGGCTGGGCGGCGGCCCTGGACGGCATGCGTCCCGGCCTGCGCTGGCTCGGCGACGGACGGCTGCAGATCAACGCCCACGACCACCCGCCGCGGGACCTGGCGGGCGCCCGGCTGATGTTCGTGCCGGTCACGCCGCGGCAGGGCTGGGTGAGCTGGCACGGCTCCCGCCGCTGCGCGATCGTCTACCCGTGCTCGGGGCCGCTGGCCGACGTCGGCCCGCCGCCCGCGCCGCAGGCGCTGGGCAGGCTGCTGGGCGGGGCGCGGGCGGGCGTGCTGGTGCTGCTGGACACGCCGAAGAGCACCACGCAGCTCGTCGCGCTCACCGGCCAGGGCCTGGGCTCGGTGGGCCGCCATCTCAGGGTGCTGCTCGACGCGGGGCTGGTCGGCCGCGTCCGGGCGGGCCGTTCGGTCCTCTACGGCCGTACGTCCGTCGGCGAAGACCTCGTACGGGCACAAACCAACTGACCGCGCCCGCCCGTCGCTGCCACAATGGGACCTCGATGGACGAACGACGCATGATCCGCATCTCCAAGTACCTGGCCAGGCACCTGCGCCACGATCCGCAGCGCATCGGGCTCACCCTCGACCCGGCCGGCTGGGTCGCCGTCGACGACCTGCTCGCCGCCGCCGCGGCGCACGACTTCCCGATCACCCCCGACGAGCTGCGCCAGGTCGTGGAGACCAACGACAAGCGGCGCTACGCGATCGAGGACGGCAGGATCCGCGCCAGCCAGGGCCACTCCGTGCCGGTGGAGCTCGGCCTGCCCGCCGTGGAGCCGCCCGCGTACCTCTACCACGGGACGGTGGCGCGCAGCCTGGACGCGATCCGCCGGGAGGGCCTGCGGCCGATGAGCCGCCACCACGTGCACCTGTCCCCCGACCGGGAGACCGCCGTCCGGGTGGGCGCGCGCAGGGGCAGGCCGGTGGTGCTGGCGGTCGCCGCCGGGGACATGCACGCCGCCGGTCACCTCTTCCTGCGCAGCGCCAACGGCGTCTGGCTCACCGCCCACGTCCCACCGGGCTACCTGCGCCTCCCCTCCTAGCCCCGCCACGGGAGCCGGGCCGCACGGCCTTCTTCGGCCCCCCGGGGGCTCCGGCAGAGCCGGGCGGGAGGGGAGTTGGCTAGGCTGTGGGCCGGAGGATGATCACCCATGCGCGCACGCGATCTCGTCACGGAGTTCCCGGCGGTCACGCTGGACATGTCGGCGCTCGACGCCGCCCGGCTGCTGGCCGAGCGCGACCTGCCCGGCCTCATCGTGATCGGCGACGACGGCCGCCCGCACAGCATCCTCCCCGGGACGCAGGTGCTCCGGCTGGCCGTGCCGCCCTACTGCCAGGACGACCCGGCCCTGGCCCGGGTGGTGGACGAGGCCCACGCCGACCTGTTCCTGCACCGGCTCGGCACGCGTACCGTCCGCGAGTGCCTGCCCGAGCAGCCGCGCGAGCTTCCGGTGGCGGACATGAAGGCCACGGTGCTCGAACTGGCGGCGCTCATGGCCCGCACGCGCAGCCCGCTGGTGGCGATCGTGGAGGACGGCCGGGTCGCCGGAGCCGTCACCCTCCAGTCCCTCCTGGACCACGCGCTCGCGCTCTGACCACCTCTCCTGGGGCCGGTGACGCGCCCAGGGCAGCGGCGATCTCCGGCCAGGGGCGTCGTAGGCTGGTGCCCATGGGGAAGACCGCCGCCCGACAGCCCGTCCCCGCCCGGCGGGCCGACGCCGAACGCAACATCGCCGCCATCCTGGAGGCCGGGACGCGGCTGCTCAGCGACGACCCGGGCGCGAGCGTGGCCGAGATCGCCAAGGCCGCGGGCGTCGGCCGGGTCACCCTGTACGGGCACTTCCCCTCCCGCGAGGCCCTGGTGGACGCCGTCCTCGACCACACCGTCGGGCTGGCCGACGCCGTCCTGGAGGACGAGGCGCTCGACACGGCTCCCGCGCCGGAGGCGATGGCCGGGCTGCTGCATTCGTCGTGGGAGATCCTCGATCGCCACCGGCGGCTCTTCGTGGCCGCCGACCGGGTGCTGCCCACCGAGCGCATCCGCGAGCACCACGACCGCCCGCTACGCCGGGTGGAACGCCTGATCGCCCGCGGCCAGGGCGACGGGGACTTCCGCACCGACCTGCCGCTGGAGTGGCTGGTGACGACGTTCTTCGCGATCATCCACAGCGCGGCCCAGGAACGGGAGGCCGGCCGTCTGGCCGCCGAGGAGGTCGAGCCGGTCCTGACCCGCACCATGCTCTCCCTCCTCACCCCGCCCTCCCCGGCCTGACCTCCCCCCTCCAGGCGCTCCCCCTCCCACCCCGCCCTACAGGCTCCTCCCCCGCCGGTCTTCCGGCACGGCCTCACGCTCGGCTGCCCCGGCATTCAGCCCCCCTTCTCCCGAGCCCGGCGCGACACCCTACCGGCGTACCGTTTTCTTGTGCTTAACTTGAACACCAGTGTACGAGTTAAGGAGACACGAGATGAGTCATCACGTCGGGACGCGGGCTTCCGCCCCCGCACAGAGCAAGGGCTGGGCGGTGCTGGCGTTGTTGTGCCTGGCGCAGTTCATGCTGATCATCGACATCACCGTCGTCCAGGTGGCCCTCCCCACCATCGGCGCCGACCTCGCGCTCGGCCGGGAGGCGCTGACCTGGGTGGTGACCACGTACACCCTGTGCTTCGGCGGCCTGATGGTCCTCGGCGGGCGGCTCGCCGACGCGCTCGGCCCCCGCCGCACGCTCCTGGCCGGGCTGGCGCTGTTCACCGCGGCCTCGCTCGTCTGCGGCCTGGCCGACGGCGGCGGCACGCTCATCGCCGGGCGGGCCGTTCAGGGGATCGGCGCGGCGCTGATGTCCCCCGCGGCCCTGGCCGTCGTCACCACCGTCTTCCAGGGCGAGCGCCGGGCCCGCGCGCTCGCCGTGTGGGCGGCCATCGGCGGCTCGGGCGCGGCGATCGGCGTGCTGCTCGGCGGCGTCCTGACCGACGGCCCCGGCTGGACGTGGGTGTTCTTCGTGAACGTCCCCGTCGGCCTGCTGGTGCTGGCCGCCGTCCCCCGCGTCGTCCCCGCCCGCGTCGAGGACGGTGTCGAGGACGGTGTCGAGAACGGTGCCCGGCGCGGCGGTCGTGTCGACGTCGGCGGCGCGCTGCTCGTCACCCTGGCGACCGCCCTGCTGATCTACGGGCTCGTCTCCGCCGGCGACGGCGGCTGGGGATCCGCGCGGACCGTGCTGCCGCTGGCCGGAGCCGCCCTGTCCTATGTCGCGTTCGTGCTGGTCGAGCGGTCCGTACGGGTGCCGCTCATGCGGGTCGAGACCCTGGCCAGGCGGCCTGTCGTCTCGGGCGCGTTCGTCATGCTGGTCGCCACCGGACTGATGCTGGGCCTGTTCTTCCTCAGCTCCCTCTACCTGCAGCACGTCCTGGGCTACAGCCCCCTGCGGACCGGGCTCACGTTCCTGCCCGTCGCCGTCGCCATCACGCTCGGCGCGCATCTCGGCGGCCGCCTCATCGGCAAGGTCGGGGGCCGGCCGGTGGCCGTGGCGTCGTTCCTGCTGACCGCCGCGGGGGCGGCGCTGATGACGCGGGTCTCCCCCGAGGCGGGCGCGTTCACCACCTTGGTGCCGGGGTTCGTGCTGGCCGCCGTGGGGATCGGGCCGGCGTTCGTGACCGCCACCACCACGACGATGGCCAACGTCCCGCCCGGCGAGAACGGCGTCGCCTCCGGAGTGATCAACACCTTCCACGAGCTGGGCGGCTCGATCGGGGTGGCGGTGGTCTCCACGGTCGCCGCGTCCAGCCTGGTGCCGGGCGCTGGCGCCGGCGGCTTCACCTCGGGGCTCGTGCTGTGCGCGGTCGTCGCGGGGGTGGCGGCGGTGATCTCGCTCGGCCTCGTCCCGCCCGGCAGGCCGGCGGGCGCGTTCGTCGGCCACGGTCACGGTCACTGACGGGATGTCCCCGGCGACCCCGGGAGGCTATTCTGCTTGCGTGACTGCTCCGCCCCCCGCGGGACGCGGCTTCTCGACACACCCGGCCTCCGCCGGGGCCGGTCATCACCGGGCGCCGGTCGGCGGCCCTCCCCCGCCGGTCGCGTCGCGTCCGAGGCGCGGTGGGCGACGCCGATGCCACCGCTGACGCTCCTGCGCCGGGAGCAGCCGGGCGTGACCGTGATCGTGGTGTCCGGCGAGCTCGACGCCACCAACCGCGCCCAGTTCGAGAGTTTCCTCAGAGATCGTCCGGAGCCCCCCGGTCACCAGGTCGTGTTCGACCTGGCCCGGGTGCCGTTCGTGGACAGCTCGGGCCTGCACGTCCTGCTGGCCTTCGCCACCGACCAGCTCAGGCGGTCGGGCGCGGTGCGGCTGGCCGCCGTGCAGCCCCTGCCCGCCCGGTTGCTGGACGTCACCGGGGTGCTCGGGCACGTCCCGGTGCACGACACCGTCGAGGAGGCGGTGGCCGCCGCCAGGGCCGCCGCGGAACGTTCCGTGTGACGGGCGGCGCGCGGGGGCATTCTCGGCTAACTTCGGGGCTAGCGCGCGTCTGGGCGCAGGCGGCTACTCCTCCGCCACCCAGGGTTGAAGTTCTTCCATGCCGGGCGAGCACGGAACGAGGAACACGACATGAGCGACCCCACGGTCGGCAACGCACGTTCGAGCGGGCGCGGCAAACGTGTCCGAGGCCCTTCCGAGGTGGGCGAGACCGAGCTGCGTCAGCTGCTCGGCGGGCTGACGGCGGTCCGGGACGGCGATTTCCGTACGCGTCTGCCCGAGGATGCCGACGGGTTGCTGGGTGAGATCG
>NZ_JBEXYK010000022.1:0-127176 GCF_040630865.1 Nonomuraea sp. NPDC005730 | reverse complement strand
GACACCGCCGGCACATCGGCCTGACCACCCAGCCGCCCGTCCGTGCCCACCTCACGCGCCACCCGCGTCACCTCGGAGGTGAACAACGACAACTGATCCACCATGCCGTTGAACACCGAGGCGATCTCACCCAGCAACCCGTCGGCATCCTCGGGCAGACGCGTACGGAAATCGCCGTCCCGGACCGCCGTCAGCCCGCCGAGCAGCTGACGCAGCCGAAGCTCGCCGACCTCGGCGCCCCCGGACGCGGAACGGGAGCCACCGGTCATCGCTTCGCTCATGTCACCCTCGTGTCCTACGACGTTGTCAGGACTGTCCTGCTGGTGACCTCGCGAACGGCCCCAATCAGGAGGCCATGATCGAGGTCATTGACGGAACAGTCGTGGTTGTTGGTCATCCGGATTCTAGAGCCGGCACTCATGATCTTCAGCCCCGAACGCCGAGATGCGGCGCGGGCCGCTCACGACGACTCGCGGAGGCTGTCGGGGCGCCGCGCGCCCATCGCGGCCACGGCGTCGTCCACCTGGGCGTGGACGGTCAGCGATGACCACACGCCGGTGACCTGGAGCACCCGCGCGGGCAGCTCCTGCACACCGGCCAGTCGAAGGACGCCGCCGCCTTCGAGCACCGCGGCGTCGAGGCGTAACAACACGTGCAGGCCGCGGCTGTCCATGAAGGTCAGCCCGCCCAGGTCGAGCACCATCCCCGCCCCGGGCCGCAGGTGCCGCTCGGTGAAGGACTCCAGCCGCGGTGAGTTGGAGGAGTCGAGCTCGCCGATCACGGTCACCAGCACGCCGCCGGGCAGGTCGCGGCAGCTCATGCTCAGAGGCGTCACGCTTCCACCAGGGGGCGGGCAGCACGAAGGCCCGTCCGGCCGGAACGGCAGGCGGACGGGTGTGACGGCCGGCGAAGGAGGTCAGGCATCACAGGCCGGCGGCGGGATCGGCTCGATCACGTGACCGATACGGTCGCCCGGAGGGCGCGGCCACCCCGACTGTGCTGCCTCTCGATCGCCTGGCCTGCGGCTGTGCCCTCGCCGCGGACGCGCCATGTCGCCGCTACGGCCGGGACTCAATCGCGATCATCTCCTCCGTGCCGCGGCGATCGGTGCTCGCCTCCAACCCTTGAGCCTTCAACAGTGGCGGGTCAGCACATGAGACGAAGAATCCGGCTCACTCCTGTCCATAGAACGAAACGGGCACCCGAGGATCAGTCGCGGCGGGGCTCGGCCGAGGAGCGGAGGGTGTCGCCGGGCGAGCAGCCGAAGGCGGCCCGGTAGAGCTGGGCGAAGCGCCCGGGGTGGAAGAAGCCCCAGCGGGCGGCGACGGCGGTCACCGTGGTGGCGGGACCGCCGGCCTTGAGCTCGGCGTGCGCGCGGGCCAGCCGGGCCTGGCGCAGGTATCCCAGCGGGGTGGTGCCGAGGTGCCGGCGGAAGGCGTACTGGAGGGCGCGGGCGCTGACCCGGGCGGCGGTGGCGATCTCGTCGATGCCGATGGGCAGGTCGGCGTGGTCGTCGATGAAGGCCGTCGCCCGGCGCAGTGCCTCGGGACGGGCGGAGCCGGGGGCGGCGTCGTCGGCGTTGGTCGGCAGGGTGGTGAGCACGCTGGCGGCCAGGAGCTGCCCGGCGGTGGAGACGACCAGCGGCTCGGCGGCCAGCTCGGGGGCGGCCAGGACGTCGTCGCGCAGATAGGCGAGCGTGCGCCGCAGATGGCGGGCGGCGGCGGCGGAGACCGGGCGGTGCCCCACCAGCCGCACCGGCTCGGCCCGGCGGCCCGGCAGCGTGCCGGCCACCTGCTGCAGCAGCGCGGGGTCGAACATGATGATGTCGTACCTTGAGCGGCGGATCTCGCCGGCGTAGGGCAGGTCGTGCGGGGCGAACAGCACCGTGTCGCCGGGGCCGAAAAGCTCGTCCGGCCCGCCGGCGACCTGCTGGGCGATGGTGCCGGTCTCGACCGCGCACAGGCACACCTTGCCGAGCGGGTTGACGTCGTAGCTCATCGCGTATTCGAGGTGGAGCCGGTCGATGCTGACCGAGCCCATGACCTGGCGCGAGATCCGGGTGCGGGGGTTCTTGACGTCGGAGCCGATGCGCATCTTGGCGTATGCCTTGCTGAGGAACTCCTCCGTCTGGCCGATGTCACGGCTGTCGAAGACCTCTGGGTCCATCGGACCACCTCTTCCCGGTCGGTGGGACCGCGCCTGCCGCGGCCCGTGCCGATTTTCTCAGGCGACTACGACAACGGCTGGACGAAGCCGGGACAGGGCCCTCTGCCAGGGACGATCCACTTTTGGTATACCATTTTCGGGTGACTTCCTGGACGATCTCCAACGTGCGCCTCTGGGGCGGCGCCCCCGTGGACCTGACCATCGACGGTACCCGGATCGCCGCCGTGCTCCCGGCCGGGACCACCCCGCCCGCCGGCGAGCTGGTCGACGGCCGCGGCCTGCTGGCCCTGCCCGGCTTCGTCAACGCCCACGCCCACGTCGACAAGAGCTGGTGGGGCCGGCCCTGGGTGTCGTACGGCGGCGTGGCGACCACGCAGGGCCGCATCGAGCACGAGCGCGCCGAACGGGACAAGTACGGCATCCCCGGCGTCGACGGCACGGTGGCGGTGCTGCGCGAGTTCCTGCGGCACGGCACCACGGCCACCCGCACCCACGTCGACGTCGACCTCGGGGTCGGGCTGCGCGGCATCGAGGCCGTCCGCGAGGCCGTGCGGCGGCTCGACGGGGCGATCGAGGTCGAGATCGTGGCCTTCCCGCAGGACGGCGTCATCCGCCGGCCCGGCGTGCTCGACCTGCTCGACCAGGCGGCGCGGGCGGGCGCCACCAGCATCGGCGGCATCGACCCCGCGACCATCGACCGGGACCCGGTCGCCCAGCTCGACGGCCTGTTCGAGATCGCCGAGCGCCGCGGCGTCGGCCTGGACATCCACCTGCACGACGGCGGCGAGCTCGGTGCCTTCCAGTACGAGCTGATCATCGACCGCACCCTCAGGACCGGCCTTCAGGGCAAGGTCACCGTCTCCCACGGCTTCGCCCTCGGCGACCTGGCCCCCGAACGCCAGCGCGGCCTGCTCGACGACCTCGCCGCGGCGGGCATCTCCTGGGCGACGGTCGCGCCGGTGCGCACCGCGCCCCTCCCGTGGCGGGGCATGGCCGAGCGCGGCATCGGCCTGGGCCTCGGCACCGACGGGATCAGGGACCTGTGGTCGCCGTTCGGCGACGGCGACCTGCTGCGCATCGCCCTCGGCTTCGCCCGGCTGCACGGGCTGCGCTCCGACGACGAGCTCACCGCCGCCGTGGAGCTGGCCACGACCAAGGCGGCGCCGTTCGTGCACCGGGACCGGCACGACCTCGTCGCGGGGGCGCGGGCCGACGTCGTGCTCGTCGACGCCGAGAACGTGCCGGACGCGCTCGTGCGGGTGCCGCCGCGGGCGCTCGTGGTCGCCGGTGGCCGGGTGGTCGCCCGCGACGGCGACGTGCTCCTGGGCGCCTGACCCACCTCCTGGGCGCCTGACCCGCGCGGGGTCAGGGACCGCCGGATCGCCGCCGGTCGGCGTGCTCCCTGATGAGCCGGCCGCTGGTCGCCCCGTGCCGGGCGACCAGCTCGCCGACGCGGGTCACGTCGCGGGCGGCGATCGCCTCGAAGAGCTCGCGGTGCTCGTCGGCGACCACCTGGAGGTCGTCGTGCCGGCCGAGCAGCCAGCGCATCCGGCTGCGCAGCACCTGCCCCAGCTCGACCAGCAGGTCGTTGCCCGCGATGGCGGTGGCCGTCTCGTGGAAGTCGGCGGCGGCCCGCCGGGCGCGGATCGCGTCGCCGGCGCGCGCCGCCCGCAGCTCCGCGTCGAGGTCGGCGCGCAGCCGCCGCAGGCCCTGCGCGTCGTGCCGCCGGGCGGCGAGCTGGAAGGTGACGGCCTCGAACGCCGAACGCACCTCCACCAGGTCGGCGACGTCGCGGGCGGTGAACTCGCGCACCACGGCCCAGGTGCGGGGCCGCAACGTCACCAGCCCCTCGGCGGCCAGGGTGGCCAGGGCGTCGCGCACCGGCACCCGGCTCACGCCGAGCTCGGTGGCCAGGTCGCGCTCGACGAGCTTGCTGCCCGGCGGGCGGACGCCGTCGAGGATGTCGTCGCGCAGCCGCCGGATGACGCGTACGGACTCGGGCTCGAACCCGGCTCCTGCCATCATGCCCTCAGTCTCCCACCGGCGCCGCACCGGACGGGCTGTCCGCGTCCCCGGTGTCGAGGCGCCGTGCCTGCTGCTGGAGGTGGGCGAGCATGACCTTGCCCGCGGGCGTCAGGGCGCGGGCCCCGGGCAGGGTGGCGCCGACCGAGCGGCGCACCGACGGCAGCGGCACCTGGAGTTCGAGGAGCTGGGGGTCGGTCCTGACGAAGAGCGCGGGCAGCGCGGCGATCATGTCCGTGCCGAGCAGCAGGGAGCGGATCGTCAGGATGGAGGTGCACTCGGTGCGGTCGGGCGGCAGCGGCAGCCCGGTGCGGTGGAACACCTGCTCCAGCTCCCCCCGCAGCGAGGTCTGCTCCAGCGGCAGGATCCACGGGTAGTCCAGCAGCTCGGCCAGCGCGCGGGCGTGCGCCGCCGGGTGCCCGGCGCGGGCGACCAGCAGCACGGGCTCGTTGTAGAGCGGGATCTGGCGCAGGTCCGGGCGGTCCTCGATCGGGTTGAGCCGGCCGAGGATCAGGTCGAGGTCGCCGCCGGTGAGCTGGGGCACCAGCGAGTCGAACGTGCCCTCCTTGACGATCACGGTGATGCCCGGCCGCTCGGCCTTGAGCGCGGCGATCGAGCGGGGGAGCAGCACGTTCGTGGCGGCCAGCAGGGTGCCGACGGTGACCGTGCCGGCCGTGCCGTCGGCCAGGCCGGCGATGCGCTCGCCCGCGCGGCGCAGCTCGGCCTGAACGGCGCGGGCGTGTTCGACGAACGCCTCGCCGAAGAGGGTGGGGGTGACACCGCGCGATCCGCGGGTGAACAGCTCCACCCCGAGGATCTGCTCCACCTCCCGCAGCCCCCGGGTCACGGCGGGCTGGGCCAGGTGGAGGTGCTCGGCGGCGCGCAGGACGCCGCCCTGCTCGGCGATGGTGGTCACGAGCACGAGATGCCGCAGCTTGAGCCGGCCGCTCAGCAGGTCCAGCGGACGAGATATCACGAAATCATCATATGACCAGGGCTAGCCTGCCCTATTTCGCTATGTCGGCGGGAACCGGCTGGTCACCCAGGCGTTCGGCGTCGTTGCGGGGGATCAGCAGGGCGGCGACCAGGCTGATGGCCGTCACCACGGCCAGATAGGCGGTGATCGACAGCGAGGTCCCGGTCGAGGCGAACAGCGAGGCGGCCACCAGCGGCGTGATTCCGCCGCCCAGCAGCGAGGCGAGCTGGTAGGCCACCGACGTGCCGGAGTACCGGATCGCGACCGGGAAGAAGCTGGCGGTCAGGGTGCCCTGCGGCGCGTGCGTCATGGCCAGCACCGCGCCCATCACCACCATGAACAGCGCGATGAAGGGCTTGTTGCCGGTGTTGACGACCGGCAGGATCGCCAGGGCGCCGGCCAGCAGCACCACCGAGCCCCAGGTGAAGACGGAACGCAGCCCGTGCCGGTCGCCGAGGTGGGCCCACAGCGGCGCGGTGACCAGCCACACGGCGGCGCCGCCGATCACGCAGCTGAGCAGGAACGTCCGTGACAGGCCGGCCGCGGCCTCGCCGTAGCCGAGGATGTAGACCATGAAGATGTAGGCCAGCGCGCTGTTGCCGATGATCACGCCGATCGTGTGCAGCACCTCGCGCCAGTGATCGCGCAGCACCACCGCGATCGGCAGCTTGACCGGCTTGCGCCGCTCGACCAGGTCGGCGTAGTCGGGGCTCTCCTCGATGCGCAGCCGCAGGTACAGGCCGACCGCCACCAGCACGATGCTGAGCAGGAACGGCACCCGCCAGCCCCAGGCCATGAAGCTCTCCTCGCCCAGCAGCGAGGACGTGCCGAGGAAGACGGCGTTGGCGCACAACATGCCCGCCGGGGTGCCCATCATCGGGAACGCCCCGAACAGGCCGCGCCGGCCCTTCGGCGCGTGCTCCATCGTCAGCACCACCGCGCCGCCGAGCTCGCCGCCCAGGCCGATGCCCTGGGCGATGCGCATCACCACGAGCAGCACCGCCGCCCACACGCCCAGGCTGTCGTACGTCGGCAGCACGCCGATCAGCGTGGTGCCGATCCCCATGATGAGCAGCGAGACGACGAGCGTGTTGCGCCGCCCGATCCGGTCGCCGAAGTGGCCGAAGACGATGCCGCCGATCGGGCGGGCGAGGAATCCCACGGTCATGGTGCCGAAGGAGGCGATGGAGCCGGCGACCGGGTCCATGGCGGGGAAGAACTGCTTGTTGAAGACGAGGGCCGCGGCGGTGCCGTAGAGGAAGAAGTCGTACCACTCGATGGCGGTGCCGATGAAGGCGGCCCGCGAGACGCGGCGGGCGGCCAGGCGGCGATCTGTGTCCATCTCTCTGTGCCTTCCGAATGAGGGTACGGAAGAGGATGCACGCTGGTGGTATGCCAGAACGAATACCGATTCGGTCGGCAGGCATAGCAGAACCGACATATAACGAAATAATGATAGTCAGGCGACATTTCGGTATTGGACTGTTATGGCGAGCGATCAGCAGAATGTCGACCATGAAGCCCGCGCACTACGTCAACGGCGTCTTCACGACGGCGGGGACGGACTTCCCCCTCATCTCGCCCGTCGACGGCCGTACCGTCGGGGCGGTCCCCGAGGCGTCCCGCGAGACCGTCGACGAGGCGGTCCGGGCCGCCCGCGCCGCCCTCGACGGCCCCTGGGGAGCCACCTCCACCGAGGAGCGGTGCGCGTACCTGCGCCGGATCGCCGACGGTATCGAGGCCAGGTTCGAGGAGTTCGTCGAGGCCGAGGCCGCCGACACCGGCAAGCCGCGCGAGCTGGCCGCGACGGTGGACATCCCGCGCGCCGCCGGAAACTTCCGCGCCTACGCCGACCTCGCCTACGGCCGCCCCGAGCGCGCCTACTCCACCAGCGTCCCGGCCTGGAGCGGCAGCGGGCAGGCGCTCAACTACACCGTGCGCCGCCCGCTCGGCGTGGTCGCCGTCATCTCGCCGTGGAACCTGCCGCTGCTGCTGCTCACCTGGAAGGTCGCACCGGCCCTGGCCGCGGGCAACGCCGTCGTGGCCAAGCCGTCGGAGGAGACCCCCTCCACCGCCACCCTGCTGGCCGAGGTGATCGACGCGGCGGGCCTGCCGGCCGGCGCGTTCAACCTGGTCCACGGCCACGGCGCGGGGGCGGCCGGCGAGCACCTGACCGCGCACCCCGGCGTGGACGCCATCGCCTTCACCGGCGCCTCGGCCACCGGCAGCGCCATCATGCGCAACGCCGCCGCGCACGTCACCCCGGTCTCCTTCGAGCTCGGCGGCAAGAACCCGGCCCTGGTCTTCGCCGACGCCGACCTGGAGGAGGCCGTCGAGGGCACGATCCGCTCCAGCTTCACCCACTCCGGCCAGATCTGCCTGTGCACCGAGCGCGTCTACGTCCAGCGCCCGATCTTCGAGGCGTTCACCCGGGCGCTGGCCGAGCGGGCCAGGGACCTGCGCGGCTACGGGCCGATGATCTCGGCGCAGCACCGGGACAAGGTGCTGTCCTACTACCGGCTGGCCGTCGAGGAGGGCGCGACGGTGCTGGCCGGGGGAGGCGTGCCGGAGTTCGGCGACGCCCGCGACGGCGGCTTCCACGTCGAGCCCACCGTGATCACCGGCCTGCCGCCGCACGCCAGGACCGTCCGCGAGGAGGTCTTCGGCCCCATCTGCCACGTCGCCCCCTTCGACGACGAGGACGAGGCCGTCCGGCTGGCCAACGACAGCCCGTACGGCCTGGCCGCCACCGTGTGGACCACCGACCTGTCGCGCGCCCACCGCGTGGCACCCCGGATCCAGGCCGGCATCGTCTGGGTCAACTGCTGGAACCTGCGCGACCTGCGCACCCCGTTCGGCGGCGTGAAGGCCTCCGGCATCGGGCGTGAGGGCGGCGAGTACTCGCTCGACTTCTTCTCCGAGCCGGTCAACGTGTGCGTCAAGATATGAGGACAGAAGTGACAGACAACCATCGCGCCGCCGCCGCGCGGCTGCTGGAGGCGTACGCGTCCGGCCGCCCGTGCGAGCCGGTCCGCGACCTGGTCGACGGCCTGGAGGCGGCCTACGCGGTGCAGAGCCTGCTCACCGAGCACTGGCTCGGCGAGGGCAGGCGGATCACCGGCCGGAAGGTCGGGCTGACCAGCAAGGCCGTGCAGGCACAGCTCGGCGTCGGCTCGCCCGACTTCGGCGTGCTGTTCGCGGACATGGCGGTGCCCGACGGCGAGGAGATCCCGGCCGGCGCGGTGCTCCAGCCGCGCGCCGAGGCCGAGGTCGCGCTCGTGCTCGACCGCGACCTGCCGCACGAGCGTCACACGGTCGCCGACGTGATCGCCGCGACGGCGTTCGCGCTGCCCGCGATCGAGGTCGTCGGCAGCCGCATCCGCGACTGGGACATCACCCTGGCCGACACCGTCGCCGACAACGCCTCCTCCGGCTTGTACGTGCTCGGCACCCGCCCGGTCCCGCTGCGCGACGTGGACCTGCGGCTGGCCGGGATGGTCATCGAACGGCGCGGCGAGCAGGTCTCGACCGGCGTCGGCGCGGCCTGCCTGGGCCACCCGCTGCACGCCGCGGTCTGGCTGGCCGACACGCTGGCCGCGCTCGGCCGTCCGCTCCAGGCGGGCGACACCGTGCTGACCGGGGCGCTCGGTCCGGTCGTCCCGGTGCGGCCGGGCGACGTGCTGGAGGCCCGCATCGACGGGCTGGGCGACGTCCGCGCCGCCTTCGCCGCCGACGACGAGAAGGAGGAGCGGTGAACGCGCTCGCCGAACGCCTGGACGAGGCCACCCTGACCGGCCGCGCCATCCCCCGCCTGACCGACGCGGCCGACCTCGACGTGCCCGCCGCGTACGAGGTGCAGCGCGCCCTGATCGAGCGGCGGCTGGCCCGCGGCGAGCGGCTCATCGGCGTCAAGATGGGCTTCACCAGCCGCGCCAAGATGGCCCAGATGGGCGTGGACGACGTCATCTGGGGCCTGCTCACCGACGCCATGCTGGTGGAGTCCCGGCTCGACACCGCCGGCCTGATCCACCCGCGGATCGAGCCGGAGATCGCGTTCCTGCTGGACCGGCCGGTGCGCGGCACCACCGACGTCGCCTCGGCGGTCGGCGGCGTCGCGGTCGGGTACGAGGTGCTCGACTCCCGCTACGAGGGCTTCAGCTTCACCCTGCCCGACGTCATCGCCGACAACGCCTCGGCCAGCGGCTTCGGCGTCGGCCCCTGGCGCCGCCCGCAGGACGCCGGCGACATCGGCAACCTCGGCCTGGTCATGGAGATCGACGGCCGCCAGGTCGCCGGCGGCTCGTCGGCGGCCATCCTCGGCCACCCGCTGCGCGCGCTGACCGCGGCCGCCCGGCTGACCAGGGCCGCCGGGATCGAGATGGAGGCCGGCTGGATCGTCCTGGCCGGTGCGGCCACGGCGGCGGTGCCGCTGCCCGCCGGGGCGCACGTACGCGTCGGCGCCGCCGGCCTCGGACACGTGGAGGTGACCACCCGATGAGCGACGCGCTGCTGGTCGAGGGCAAGGCCCGGCCCCGCGGCCGGTTCCCGCACGTCAAGCGGGCCGGCGACTTCGTGTTCGTGTCGGGCACCAGCTCCCGCCGCCCCGACGGCTCCTTCGCCGGGGCGAGCGCCGACGAGCTGGGCACCACCAGCCTCGACATCCGCGAGCAGACCAGGGCGGTGATCGAGAACATCGCCGACCTGCTGGCCGCCGCCGGAGGCGGCCTGGACGACGTGGTGAACGTGACCGCGTACCTGGTCAGCATGAACGACTTCGGCGGTTACAACGAGGTCTACGGCGAGTACTTCGACGAGAGCGGCCCCGCCCGCACCACGGTCGCCGTCCACCAGCTCCCGCACCCGCACCTGCTGATCGAGATCTCCTGCATCGCCATCATCCCGCAAAGGAGCCAGGCATGATCCCCCCCTTCAACCTGAACAAGTGGATCGACGAGCACCAGGACCTGCTCAAGCCGCCGGTCGGCAACGCGCAGATCTGGAAGGACGCCGACCTCATGGTGACGATCGTGGGCGGGCCCAACCAGCGCACCGACTTCCACGACGACCCGATCGAGGAGTTCTTCTACCAGCTCAGGGGCGGCATGGTGCTGCGGGTCATGGAGGAGGAGGGCAAGCCGCCGGTGGACGTGCAGATCGGGGAGGGCGACGTCTTCCTGCTGCCGCCGCACGTGCGGCACTCGCCGCAGCGGCCGGTGCCCGGCTCGATCGGCCTGGTCGTGGAGTTCGCCCGCCCGCAGGGCGCGCTGGACGCCTTCGAGTGGTACTGCGTCAACTGCCACCGCCTGGTCCACCGCGCCGAGGTGCAGCTCCAGTCGATCGTCGACGACCTGCCGCCGGTCTTCCGCGCCTTCCACGAGGGCGACCGCACGTGCCCCCACTGCGGCGCCGAGCACCCCGGCAAGGACTGGCCGGACCACCTGCGGCCGGTGGTCCGGTGACCATGATCGACGTGCACGCGCACGTCTTCCCGCGGATCTCCCGCGAGGAGGCCAGGACGCTCGCCGGGGCCGGTGAGCCGTGGCTGCGCGACGGCATGATGATGAGCGGCGAGGACGACTACCGCCCGGTCACGCCGGAGCTGTGGGACGCCGGGGCCCGCGTGGCCGCCATGGACCGCACCGGCGTGGCCGTGCAGGCGGTCTCCTCGACCCCGCTGCTGTTCGGCTACGCGGCCGACCCGGCCCGCGCCGCCGAGTGGTGCGCCATGGTCAACGACCGCGTGCTCGACCACTGCGCGCAGGCCCCCGACCGGCTGCTGCCGCTGTGTCAGGTGCCGCTGCAGGACGCCGCCCTGGCCGCCAAGACCGTCACCGAGGCCAAGGCCGCCGGTCACCGCGGCGTGCACATCGGCAACCACGTCGGCGAGCGCAACCTGGACGACCCCGACATCGTCGCCTTCCTCGCGCACTGCGCCGAGCAGGACATGCCGGTGCTCGTCCACCCCTGGGACATGCTCGGCGCCGACCGCATGCGCGGCCACATGCTCCCGTGGCTGGTCGGCATGGCGGCCGAGACCCACCTCGGCATCCTGTCGCTGATGTTGTCCGGGGCGTTCGAGCGGCTGCCGAGCTCGCTGCGGCTGTGCTTCTGCCACGGCGGCGGCAGCTTCGCCTACCTGCTGGGCCGGGCCGACAACGCCTGGCACCAGCGCGACATCGTCCGCGAGCACTCGCCCAGGCCGCCGTCGGCCTACACCGACCGCTTCTACGTGGACTCGGCGGTGTTCGACCCGCGCGCCCTGCGGCTGCTGGTCGAGGTGATGGGGGCCGAGCGGGTCATGCTCGGCACCGACTTCCCGTTCCCGCTGGGGGAGCAGGAGCCGGGCGCGGTGGTGCGCGCCTGCGCCGAGCTGGACGAGCAGGGCCGCGCCGCCGTCCTGGGCGGCAACGCCGCCGCCTTCCTGGGGCTCGGGGGATGACGGTCGCCGAGACGCCTCTCGGGGCGTTGCGCGGCATCCGGGCCGGCGGCGTGAGCACGTTCAAGGGGGTGCGCTACGCCGCGCCCGCCCGCCGCCTCGCCGCGCCGGAGCCCGCGCGCCCCTGGCCGGGCGTCGCGGACGCCCGCACCCCCGGCCCGCCCGCCCCGCAGCGGCCCGGCCGCATGGCCTGGGTGCCGGGCCTGGAGATCGACCCGGCCACGTCGGCCGAGGACTGCCTGTTCCTCAACGTCTGGACGCCCGCCACCGAGGGGCGCCGCCCGGTGCTGGTCTTCCTGCACGGCGGCGCGTTCGTCTTCGGCTCCGGCTCCCAGGCGATGTACGACGGCACCGCCCTCGCCCGTGACCACGGCCTGGTCGTGGTGACCGTGAACTACCGGCTCGGCCTGCCGGGCTTCTGGCACGGTGACGGCGTGCCGGCCAACCTGGCGCTGCGCGACCAGATCGCGGCCCTGGAGTGGGTGCGCGCCAACATCGCGGCCCTCGGCGGCGACCCGGCGAACGTCACCCTGGCCGGGCACTCGGCGGGGGGCACCTGCGTGCTGGCCCTGATGACGTGCGCGCCCGGCCTGTTCGCCAGGGCGGCGGCGATGAGCCCCGTCCCGTACGGGTTCCGCACGCCCGCCGAGGCCGCCGCCTGGACCTCCGTGGCACGTTCCGCGCTCGGCGGCGACCCGTACGCCGTGCCGCTCGCCGGGCTGCTGGCCGCCGAGGAGGCCGCCGTACGCGCCTGCGCCCCGGCCGCGGGGCTGCTGCCCGCCGCGCCCGTCGTGGACGGCGACCTGCTGGCCGTCCACCCGGTGGAGGCCGTCCGCACGGGCGCCGCCGCGCGCGTCCCGCTGCTGGTGACGACGACGGCCGAGGAGACCCGCCTGTTCACCGCGATCGGCCAGGACGGCCTGGACACCGGCGAGCTCTTCGCCGGGCCCGCCCAGGAGCTCGCCGACGCCCATCACGGCCCCGCCGGGCACCGCGTCTGCGGACACCGCTCGCCGATGAGCCACGACGGCGTCGACCTGGGCGCCTGCCACCTGGTGGACGTGCCCCTCTACTTCGGCACCCACGGAACACCGCTGACCGGCACGGGCCCCCGCGTGGACGCCCTGGCCCACTCGATGAGCACCGCCTTCGCCCGCTTCTGCCACGACGGCACGGGCCCGTGGACGACCCCGGCCGGCCGCGAGGCGGACGGGGTCACGGGCCGTCGGGGGTGGTGAGGGGGTGGCCGGGGAGCGGGGTGGACAGGATCATGGTGCTGGACGGCGGGCCGTAGACCGCCAGGCGGTCGATCAGGTCCTCGAAGGCGACCATGGAGACCGCCACGATCCGCAGGATGCTGCACACGTCGCCGGTGACCCGGTGGATCTCGCGGACCTCCGGCCAGCCGGCCACCTCGGGGTCGCGCAGCACGCAGCGCGTGCCGTAGCAGGACATGCGGATGAAGGCCGAGACCGGCCAGCCGGCCCGCACCGGGTCCACCGTCGCGTGGTAGCCGGTGATCACGCCCGACTCCTCCAGCTTCCGTACGCGGTCGGCCACCGAGGGCGCGGACAGGTGGATCCGGCGCGACAACTCCTTGAGGGAGAGCCGGGCGTTGTCCTGGAGCTCGCGCAGCAACTCCCAGTCGGTCTCGTCCACGATCGCGCCTTCCGTTCGTAAGCCCTAGATCCCGATTTATACCAAAACATAAGCCTATATCGCGATATCGCCTTCCATGTGGCATTCCTTCTCCATCATCCCGACGCCATCATGGGACTGCAGGCTAAGAGAAGGGCAAGCGCGTGGACGCGACGCGACAGTTTTTGGCAGTGCGGCCGACCACGGCGGAGGAACGCGCCGAAAGAGCCAGGGCGACGGGCGGAGCTCCCACCCTGGACTTCGAGACCCGCACCCCCTACGACGCCTACGTCCGCACCGACGTGCTGCACGAGCTGCAGCACCCGATGAGCGACGACGCGGGCGAGATGTCGTTCCTGATGATCACTCAGGTGATGGAGCTGTACTTCAAGCTCATCGCCTTCGAGCTGCGCAACACGCAGGAGCGGCTGCGCGCCGACGACGTGTGGGGCGCGCTGGACCCGCTGCGCCGTACCGCGCTGCACCTGGAGGGCCTGAACGCGAGCTGGCGCGGCCTGCGCTGGATGACCCCCGCCGACTTCAACCGCTTCCGGGACGAGCTCGGCGAGGCCAGCGGCCTGCAGTCGGCGATGTACCGGCACGTGGAGTTCCTGCTGGGGCTGAAGAACCCGGCCCTGCTGCGCCCGTTCAGACGCCAGGACCGCACCCACCGCGACCTGCTCACCACCCTGGAGTCGCCGAGCCTGTGGGACGACGCCATCGCCCTGCTGGCCCGGCGCGGCCACGACCTCCCCCGCGAGCTGCTGGAGCGCGACTTCGCCGTCGAGCACGAGCCGCACCCGGCCGTCGAGCGGGCCTGGGTCGAGGTGTACCGCGACACCGGCCCCGGCAACGCGCCGCGGCTGCTCGGCGAGGCGCTGACCGACGTGGCGGAACAGTTCGGCGACTGGCGCTACCAGCACGTGACGGCCGTCCGCCGGTCGATGGGCGCCAAGCCCGGCAGCGGCGGCTCCAACGGCCTGGCCTGGCTGGAACGCAGCATGGCGCGGGTGGTCTTCCCCGAGCTGTGGTCCGCCCGGACCCACATGTGAAGAACGGACGAGACGTGATCGACGACTGGAAGCCCGCCGAGCAGGACGCCCTGCGCCGCGACCGCGACGACCCGGGCCACCGCGAGCTCTTCCTGATCCCGCCCGCCGACGGCGGCGGCCACCCCGAGTGCGCCTACTTCGCCGGCAACTCCCTGGGCCTGCAGCCCCGGGCGACGCGGGCGGAACTGGACGAGGACCTCGCGGCATGGGCCCGGCTCGGCGTGGAGGGACATCTGGAGGGGGCCCGTCCGTGGCTGCCCTACCACGAGCTGCTCACCGGCCCGGCCGCCCGGCTGGTCGGGGCGCTGCCCGAGGAGACGGTGGTGATGAACTCGCTGACCGTCAACCTGCACCTGCTGATGGTCTCGTTCTACCGGCCGCGCGGCACGCGGACCCGGATCCTCATCGAGGACACCGCGTTCCCCTCCGACAGCTACGCCGTGCGCAGCCAGGCCCGCCTGCACGGCCTCGACCCGGACGAGACGGTGGTCCGGCTGGGCGGCGGCAAGGAGGTGCTGGACTTCCTGGAGCGCGAGGGCGACACGGTCGCGCTGGTCCTGCTGGGCGGCGTCAACTACCTGACCGGCGAGCTCATGGACATCCCGGCGATCACGGCGGCCGGCCGGGCGAGCGGCGCGGCCGTCGGCTGGGACCTGGCGCACGCCGCCGGGAACGTGCCGCTGGAACTGCACGCGTGGGGGCCGGACTTCGCCGCCTGGTGCTCCTACAAGTACCTCAACTCCGGGCCCGGCGCCCTCGGCGGCGTGTTCGTCCACCAGCGGCACCTGGGCGACCCGGCGCTGCAGCGGCTGGAGGGCTGGTGGAGCACCGAGCAGGCGACCCGGTTCGAGATGGCGCCGGTCTCCCGGCCGCCGGCCAGCGCCGACGCCTGGCAGGTCTCCAACCCGCCGATCTACGCGATGGGTCCGGTACGCACCTCGCTCGGCGTCTTCGACCGGATCGGGATGACCGAACTGCGGGCCCGCAGCGTACGGCTCACCGGATACCTGGAGAGCCTGCTCGACCGGGTCACCCCCACCAGGCCGCTCACGGTGGTCACGCCGCGCGACCCGGCCCGCCGGGGCTGCCAGCTCTCCCTGCGCGTCGAGCGCGGCGGCGCGGCCGAGCTGACCCGGCGGCTGCGCCACGAGCACGGGGTGATCGCCGACGCCCGTGAGCCGGACGTCGTCCGCCTGGCGCCGACGCCCCTGTACTCGACCTACCACGACTGCTGGCGCGCGGCCGTCGCGCTGGCCGAGTGCGTCGAGGAGGACCGATGAACGTCACCGTGGTCGGCGCGGGCCTGACCGGCTGCCTGCTCGCCTGCTACCTGGCCCGGCGCGGCCTCGACGTGACCGTGTACGAACGGCGGCCCGACCCGCGCGCCGGGCTCGCCGAGCGCGGCCGGTCGATCAACCTGGCCATCTCCGAACGCGGGCTGGACGCGCTGCGCCGGATCGGCCTGGAGGAGACGGTCATGGCCGGCGCGCTGCCGATGCGCGGCCGGATGATCCACCCGGTGGACGGGCCGCTGGACTTCCAGCCGTACAGCCACGACGGGGTGCGCTCGATCAACTCCATCAGCCGCGGCGCGCTCAACAACACGCTGCTGGACGCCGCCGAGTCCGCGCCCGGCGTGAAGATCTTCTTTGGGCACCGGCTGACCGGCCTGGACCCGGCGACCGGCGCGATGGAGTTCGACACCGCGGCCGGCCCGGTGCGCGCGGCGGCCGGCGTGGTGCTCGGCGCCGACGGGGCCGGCTCGGCCGTACGGGCCGAGCTGCTGGCCCACCGGGGCATCCGGGAGAGTCTGGACTTCCTCGGCCACGGCTACAAGGAGCTGACGATCCCGCCGGTGGCCGGCGAGTTCGCCTTCGACCCCGGCGCCCTGCACATCTGGCCGCGCGGCACCTCGATGATGATCGCGCTGCCCAACCCCGACCGCTCCTTCACCTGCACGATGTTCTGGCCGACCGACGGCACGTCGAGCTTCTCCTCACTGAGCAGCCCGGCCGCGATCGAACGCCACTTCCGTACCCACTACCCGGACGTGCCCCCCCTCGCGCCCGGTCTGGTAGGGGAGTACATGGAGAACCCGGTCGGCCGGCTCGGCACCGTCCGCTGCGCGCCGTGGCAGACGGACGGCCGGGTCGGCCTGATCGGCGACGCGGCGCACGCCATCGTGCCCTTCTACGGCCAGGGCGCCAACTGCGGTTTCGAGGACGTGACCGTGCTCGACCGGTGCCTGACCGAGACCGGCGGCGACTGGGCCCGCGCGCTGCCGCTGTTCGAGCTGCGGCGCAGGGACGACACCGACGCGATCGCCGAGATGGCGCTGGCCAACTTCGTCGAGATGCGCGACAAGGTCGCCTCCCCGGTGCACCGGCTGACCAGGAGCGTGGAGCACCGGCTCGAACGCGCGCTGCCCGGCCGCTACGTGTCGCGGTACGAGCTGGTGTCGTTCTCCACGGTGCCGTACGCGCAGGTCAGGCGGCGGGTACGACGGCAGCACCTGCTGCTGGCCGGGGCCGCCGGGGTCGGCGCCGCGCTGCTGGCGGCGGGCGCGGCCGGGCTCGCGCGGCTCGGCTCCCGCCGGTCCGGCGGGAGGTGAGGGTGGAGAACCGTGCCGTCCTGACCCGCCCGGCGCCCGGTCCGGTCCGCACCCTGCGGTACGGGGCCGACGCCGACCAGGTGATCGACCTCTGGCCGGGTGAGGGACCCGTGGTGGCACTGGTGCACGGCGGGTTCTGGCGCCCGGAGTACGACCGGACGCACCTGCGGCCCATGGCCAACGCGCTGCACCGGGCGGGGTGCAGCGTGGCCGCCGTCGAGTACCGCCGCAGGCCGGGAGATCCGGCGGCGGCGGTCGCGGACCTGCGGGCCGCGGTCGGCCTGCTGCGGCCGTCGGTGGTCGTCGGCCACTCGGCGGGCGGTCATCTCGCCATGTGCGCCGCGCCGGCCGGGACCGCCGTGCTCGCCCTGGCCCCGGTCGCCGACCTGCGGCTCGCCGCGCGGCTGGACCTCGACGACGGCGCGGTGACCGACTTCCTCGGCGGGCCGCCGGACGACCATCCCGGCCTGGACCCGGTACGGCTGCCGGACCGGCGAGGCCCGCTGGTGATCGTGCACGGCACGGCGGACGAGCGGGTCCCCGTCCAGGTCTCGGAGTCGTACCTGGCGGCCCACCCGGGGACGTCGCTGGTGCGCGTCCCGGGGGCGGGCCACTTCGTGCTCATCGACCCGGAGAGCCGTACCTGGCCGCTGGTCAGGCGTGAGCTGACCGCCCTGCTGCCTGCCTGACGGCGTCCGCCGCGAGCAGCGCCGCGCCGAGCTGCACCGCGACCAGGGAGCGCAGCGGGATCGGCGTGCTCCGCGCGTCGGCCTCGGCCTCCTCGAACCACTCCTCGAAGCGCGTGCCCAGCCGGGCGCGCTCGGCCCGGACGGCGGGCGTCGGGTTGCCCGCGGCCAGCTCGGCGTCCAGCATGCGCAGGTAGGTGCCGCAGTACCGCAGCCGCATGAGGTGCACCAGCTGCCGGCCGCCGACCACCTCGGCCACCGTGGCCGGGCGGTCGGTGCCGGCCAGGCCCTCCCACTCCCCGATGAACTCGTCGTGGGTGCCGACGAAGTCCTCCAGCGCCCGGCGGAAGGGGGAGGACACGGTCAGGTCGCCCTTGACGCGGGCGAGCGAGGCGGCCAGCTCGCCGATCAGGTCGCGCTGCCCGGCCAGGCAGTCGCGGATCGTCTCGTGGTACTTCTGCCCCGTCGGGGTCTCGTCGGCGACGCGGGGGTCGGCCCAGTAGGGCAGCTCGGCGACCAGGTGCAGGGCGCCGAAGCGCTCGGCGTAGTCGACGCTGCCGCCGCCGATGCCGTACGTCGCGGCGATGTCGGCGCCCCGCGGGGTCAGGTAGGCCGCCGGCGCGATCTGGACGGCGCCGGGCAGCTCCGGCGGGCCCATGTGCAGGGGCAGGCCCTCGGCCGTGGCGACGGCGGTCAGGCGGGCGGCGAGCGCGGGGTCGTTCCGGCTGAGGTAGTAGAAGGCGCCCTGGAGCTCGCCGTTGTGCAGGGAGTAGACGAGGGCGGGCCGGACCTCGTCCATCAGCCGCATCAGCGCCTCGGTCTCCGGCAGCGTGCGGTCGAAGAAGTAGTCCTCGCCGGTCAGCGGGAAGGTCCATTCGACCTGGTCGGCCTCGGCCGGGCGGTAGAAGTGCTCGGCGTAGGCGCGGCGGTCGCTCGGGCGGGCGTACCAGCCCTCGTTGAGCCGGGCGCCGTCGGGGTCGACGCAGGGGATGAGGTGCCAGCGGAAGCCGAAGTCCTCCCGCAGCGCGGCGTCCTCGACGAGCTGACGCAGCAGCGTGCTGACGGTGAGGGCGCCGATGGGCTCGTTGGGGTGGGGGCCGCCGATGATCACGGCGTCGTGGGGGCCCGCGCCGATGGTGGCCACGCGCAGCGGCTCGCCGAGGCGGGAGGTGCCGATGCGGCGCAGGCGCACCAGGTCGGGGTGGGCGGCGGCGAGGTCGTCGAGCTCGGCGTGCATCTGGTCCACCGTCGGGAACGCGGTGAAGTCGGGCACGCGGCTCATGTGGGGGGCGACGTCCATTTTCGGGCCTCCTGATAATCTGGATTATTCTAGTAAATCAGATTATCGTTACGGCATGCAGGAGATGTCATGCGGCTGACCAGAGCGGAAAGCAAGGCCGCCAACAGGCGCGCGCTGATCGAGGCCGCCCGCGAGATCGTCGGCAGGGACGGCTCGAAGGCCAAGCTGGAGGACATCACCGAGCTGGCCGGCCTGACCACGGGCGCGGTCTACTCGTTGTTCGGCGGCAAGAACGGGCTGATGGCCGCCATGGTCGACGACTACGTCGGCCCGCTCGACCTGCGCGCGGCCGAGCCCGGGGGGTTCGGCACGCGGCTGGCGGAGGTCGTGGCCGAGATGGCCCGCCGCTTCCTGCGCATGTCGGCCGACCCACAGGCCGCCGGCCGGATGTTGTTCGAGACCCGGGTGCTCGACCTCGTGCTCAACGACCCCGACCTGCACCGCAGGCTCAACACCTCGATCAGGTCGACCGAGGTCGAGCTCGCCGCGCTGTTCACCGGCCGCGAGCACGGCGGCACCGCCGTCACCGCGGAACAGGCGCGCCGCCTGGCCCGCGCGCTGAAGGCGCTGCTGTCAGGGCTCGGCCAGAACGTCGTGCTGGGCGCCCACGAGGCCGACGAGGAGTTCTTCGTCGAGACCGCCCTGGCGCTGATCACGCCGAAGGTGCTCGGACCGGCCTAGATCACGGCCTGGGTTCGGGGGGACCACACGGCCGCACGTCACCCCACCCCGAAAGGCAGAACCATGTCCAGATCCGGCTTCGGCGTCATCGGCGCACCGGTGTTGTTCATCGGCGTCCTCCAGACCATGGAGATGACGCTCTCTCCCGCGCTCCCGCTCGTCCAGCAGGACCTGGGGGCCTCGCCCGGCGCGCTCGCCTGGATCTTCACCGGCTCGCTCATCAGCTCGGCGATCGCCACTCCCATCGTCGGCCGCCTGGCCGACATGTACGACAAGCGGCGCGTGCTGCTCGCGCTGATGGCGATCAGCGGCGCCGGGGTCCTGCTCGCCGCCCTGGCGCCGAACATCACCCTGATGATCACGGGCATGGCGATCGAGGGCGTCTGGCTGGGCGTGCTGCCCCTGACCGTGGGGCTGTTCCGCGACACCCTCACGCCCGAGCGCGCCGCCACCGGCAACGGCCTGATGGTCGGCGTCGCCGCGCTGGCCAGCGCACTCGGACTCATCCTGGCCGGGCCGATCACCTCGGCCCTCGGCTACCGGTCGCTGTTCCTGCTGGCCGCGGCCGGCGTGGCGGCGGCCGCCCTGCTGGCCTGGTTCACCGTGCCGTCCACCCCGCGCGCGGCCGGCGGCCGCGTCGACTGGGCGGGCGGGCTGCTGCTCGGCGGTGGCGTGGCCCTGCTCATGCTGGCCCTGACCGCCGCCTCCAGCTGGGGCTGGACGGCCCCGGCCACCCTCGCGCTGTTCGCCGCCGCCGTGCTGACGCTGGGCCCGTGGGCGGTCGTCGAGCTGCGCGTCGCCGACCCGCTCGTGGACCTGCGGCTGCTGGCCGGACGCACCCCGGCCGGGGTGACCGCCATGGGGGTGCTGCTCGGGTTCGCCTCCTTCGGTCTCGTCGTCGCGCTGCCGATGATGCTGGCCGCGCCCGCCGGCACCGGGTACGGTCAGGGCGCCGACACCCTGTGGATCGGCATCTACATGTTCCCCATGGGCGTCGCGGGCACCGTGATCGCGCCGCTGGTCGGGCCGATGACCAGGCTGCTCGGCCGGCGCGCGGTGCTGGTGCTGGGCAGCGTGCTCGTCTGCGCCGGGACCGGCGGCCTGGCCCTGTGGCACTCCTCGGCGTGGCAGGTCATGGCCGCGGTGACGGTCATCGGGCTGGGCGCCTCCATCGGCCTCACCGCCGGGCTCAACGCCGTGGCCGCCGACGTGCCCGGCGACCGCGCGGCCGGGGTCAGCGGCGTGGTCTTCGTCGCCAAGAGCATCGGCGGCACGTTCGGGGCGCAGTTCGGCGCCATGGTGCTGGCCTCCGGCGCCGTCGCCGGGGTGCCCACCGAGCAGAGCTTCGTCGACACGTACCTGCTGTCGGCGGCGCTCGGCCTGCTGGCCGTCGCCGCGGCCTTCGTCATCCCCGCCACTGTGCGGAAGACGCAAGAGGGGGAGGCGGTTTCTGCCCTGGCGACGAAGCCGTCCGTCCTCCCCGGTGAAAGCCTGTGACGATGACGAACGTCTACATCTCCATCGACATGGAAGGCGTGGCGGGCATCGCCACCATGGACCAGGTCTCCCGCGCCGGCCACGGCTATCCGCGGGCGCAGCGCCTGATGACCGCCGAGGCCAACGCCGCCATCGAGGGCGCGTTCGCGGCCGGGGCCGCCGGCGTCCTGGTCAACGACAGCCACGGCACCATGGACAACCTGCTGCACGAGGAGCTCGACCCGCGTGCCCGGCTGATCTTCGGCACGCCCAAGCTCGACTGCATGGCCGAGGGCATCTCGGCCGAGCACGACGTGGCCATGTTCCTCGGCTACCACGCCGCCGCCGGCTCGCCCGGCGTGCTCGCCCACACCTACTCCTCGCACTTCTACGAGGTGCGGCTCAACGGCGCGATCGTCTCGGAGGCCGAGGTCAACGCCCTTCAGGCGGCCGCCGTCGGCGTCCCGGTGGGGCTGCTCACCGGCGACGACGTCATCTGCGACGTCGCCGGCAAGGCGTTCCCCGGGGTGCGCACGGTCGCCGTGAAGATCGCTCACGGGCACACCGCGGCCGACAGCCTCTCGCCGGCCGAGGCGCGGCGGCTGATCAAGGAGGCGGCCGCGGAGACCGTGCGCTCGGCCGGGGAGCTGCGGCCGGTCGAGCTGCCCGGCGTGCTGGAGCTGGAGATCGACATGCCCACCACGCCCGCCGCCGAGCTGGGCGAGCTGGTGCCGGGCGTGCGCCGGATCGCCGACAAGACGCTCGCGGCCACCTTCACCACCCCGAGGGAGGTGCTCGGATGCGTGACGACCTGCTACCACCTGGCGGCGGACGCCATGATCGCCAGGATGGCTCTGTACGGCAGACCAACCAGGTAGCCTCCAGGTTTGCCGCTCCGGACAAGCGTTTCGAACCAGGACATCCAGATACTTGAACGATGGAATTTGAGCAGGTAGAACGCGCGCTCGACGCCCTTCCCGGCCTCCGCCCCGGCGGGCCGGGTCTGGCGGTCGGGGTCTACGCCGACGGCAAGGTGCTGCACACCGCGGCGAGAGGCATGGCCACCGTCGAGTTCGGCGTCCCGATCGACTCCCGTACCCGCTTCGACATCGCCTCCATCAGCAAGCAGTTCACCGCCGCGTGCCTGCTGCTGCTGGCCCGCGACGGCAGGCTGAGCCTGTCGGACGACGTCCGCGAACACGTCCCCGAGCTGCGGCTCGGCGTGCCCGTCACGCTCGACCAGTGCCTGCGGCACACCGGCGGCCTGCCGGAGTGGTACGGCCTGCAGGCCGTCACCGGCGTCCCGTTCACCCTGATGGACGAGGAACGCCTGATGAAGCTCGTGGCGGGCATGCGCCGGACCACGTTCGAGCCCGGCACCCGCTTCTCCTACTCCAACACCGGCTACGTCCTGGCCGCCGTCGTGATCCGGCGGCTCACCGGCCGGTCGCTGGCCGACTTCGCCCGCGAGCGGCTCTTCGCCCCCCTCGGCATGGACGACACCGCCTTCCGCGACGACGCCTCCGTCCCGCTGCCGCGGATGGCCTATGGCTACGACGGCGCCGGCGCGCGGGCCGACACGCAGGAGAGCGCGGTCGGCGACGGCGGCCTGGTGACCAGCGTCGCCGACCTCGCCCCCTGGTTCGGCTTCCTGGCCGACGGCCGGGTGCTGGGCGCCGACGTGCGCGCCGCGCTGCTGGAGCGGACCACGCTCGCCGACGGCGCCGTCCTGCGGTACGCCCGCGGCATCTGCCACCTGACCGTCGGCGAGTCGGCCGGGTACGGCCACGCCGGCGGCATGCACGGCTACGTCGGCAACCTGCTCCACCTGACGGAGTCCGGGCTCGGCGTGGCCGTGCTGACCAACCACAGCGGCCTGGACCCGGTCGGCCTCAGCCTCGGCCTGGCCCGCGCCCTCACCGGCCAGGACCCGGCCCCCCGTCCCGCCCCCGCCCGCCCGGCCGACGCCGAGGCGGCCCGGCCCGCCCTGCTGGGGCACTGGCACGACCCGGAGACCGACGCCACGCTCACGCTCGAACCCGCCGGCGACGGCCGGATCTCCGCGACCGGCGCCATCGACATCGAGCTCGCCCTCGACGACGACGGCCGCTGGTACGCGCAGGTTCCGGGCGGCCGGATCTGGCTCGTGCCGGAGGACGGGCGGCTGCTGTTCGGCCACGACGGGTCGATCCGGTGGCCGCACGTGTACGAGCCGTGCGACCCGCCGGGGGAGGAGCCCGCCCCTCGGGGCGCCTGGCTCAACGACGAGACGGGTGTGCTCGCCGTGATCGACGAGGGGACGCTGCGCGTCGGCCTGACCTTCCAGGCCCCCGTCGGCCCCGCACCCGCCGGGACGTGGCGGGCCGGCCCGTTCACCCTGCGCCTCGACGGGGACGGCGACCTGCTGCTCAGCGGCTTCGGCCTGCTCGGCCTGCGCTTCGCCGCCCAGCCCGAGGGCACCGCGCCCGTCGGCGTCCCTCCTGGTCTGGTCTAGGACCGTGTTGGCCTGCAGCACGAGCCGGGGCGCGCAGAGTTTGGCTGCCGGGTCAGTGAACGAGGGGGGCCGGGCTTCTAGCGTCCGACTATTCCCCCCGCTCACTCCCCGAGGTGGTTCCATGACATCCGCAACCGCGCTCGCCAGGCTTGCCACGGGCGCCCTGCTCCTGCTGGCGGCGGGCTGTGCCGGAGCGCAGAGCTCCGGCGCGGCCCCCGACACCCTCCGCTGGGCGACGGGGTTCGCCCCCAACAGCCTCGACATCGCCCACGGTTTCAACGACGCCTCCACGACCGTGCAGTTCGCCGTCCTGGACACGATGGTGAGCATCGGCCCCGACGGCCGGGTCGTTCCGCGCATCGCCGCCTCCTGGACGCACCCCGACCCGCGCACGTACGTCTTCACGATGCGCGAGGGCCCGAGGTTCAGCGACGGCACGCCGGTCACCGCCGAGGACGCCGCCTACTCCCTCACCCGCCACCTCGACCCCGCCGTGACCTCCCAGGCCGCCAGCTACGTCACGCAGGTCAAGAAGGTCGAGGTCACCGGCCCGCGCACGGTGAAGGTCACCCTGAGCAAGCCCAGCCCCACCTTCCTGGCCACCGCCGCGCTGGCCTGGCAGATCGTCCCGAAGAAGCTGGCCGCCGCGCACCCCAAGGACCTCGGCTCGCCCGAGGTCGGCACCCTCGGCTCCGGCCCGTTCAAGGTCACGAAGTTCTCGCTCACGTCGGGGGTGACGCTGGAGCGCAACGAGCTGTACTGGGGGCCGAAGCCGGCGCTGCGCAGGATCGAGCTCAAGGCGATCGGCGACCCCGAGACGCTGCGCCTGGCCGTCTCCTCCGGCGAGGTGGACGGCACCAACGACATCCAGGCCAGCGAGGCGCGCAAGTGGAGCGCCCTGCCCGGCGTCACGACCGCCTTCTACCCGGCCAACAACATCGCCTACCTGTCGCTCGGCGTGCGCGAGGGCCCGCTCAAGGACGTGCACGTACGCCGCGCCATCGCCCACGCCCTCGACCGGGACGCGCTGGCCACGCTCATGACCAGCGGCCACGGCGGCATCGCCGAGCTGATGCTGCCCAAGCCGCAGATCGCCGCCCTGTACGGCGGCACGCCGCCCAAGCTGCCCGCCTACCCCCACGACGTGAACGCCGCCAAGGCCGAGCTGGCCAAGTCGGCCCACCCCGAGGGCTTCACCCTGACCGCGCCGTACGACAGCGGCAGCGACGACGTCAAGGCGCTCCAGGCCATCGCCGCCGACCTGGCGGTGATCGGCATCAAGCTCGACCTCCAGCCGCTGCCCACCGAGCAGTACCGGCAGCGCATGTTCAGCCACCAGGACACCCCGCTGCAACTCGTCGACCTGCTCTACGGCACCCCCGACCCCGGCGAGGTGCTGCCCGACCTGGTCAGCCGCGCCTCGGCCGGCCCCCAGGGCTTCAACTTCAGCGGCTACGGCTCGCCCGAGATGGACGCCCGGCTCGACGACCTCGGCAAGCACGAGGGCGCCGCCCGCGCCGCCGCCGTCACCGAGGTGCTGGCCGAGATCGCCGACCAGGTGCCGTACGTGCCGCTCTACACCAAGGAGGCCGCCGTCGCGCTGCGCAAGCGGTTCACCGGCCAGTTCGGCACGTGGACCGCCGACGTCTTCAGCTCCATCCGCCCGGCGGCCGGTGTCTGATGGCCTTCGTCGCCCGCCGCCTGGCCGCCGCGCTGCTCCTGCTCGGCGTGCTGTCCGTGCTCACCTACGCGCTGCTGGCGCTCGCCCCGGGGGATCCGGAGCAGGTCCTGCTCGGGCCGCGGCCCTCCACCGCGGAGTCGCGCGCCGCCGTCCGCGCGCAGTACCACCTCGACGACCCGCTGCCGGTCCGCTACGCCACCTGGCTCGGCGACGCCGTGCGCGGCGACTTCGGCGCCTCCCTCTACAGCCGCGAACCCGTCACCAGCGTCATCGCCGACCGCCTGCCGGTCACCGCCGGCCTGGCCGCCTACGCGATCATCCTCACCCTCGCCGTCGGCCTGCCCGCCGGGCTGGCCGCCGCCATGCGCAGGGGCGGCCCGCTCGACCGGGGCATCACGCTCTCCGCGCTGGTCGGCCTCGCGATCCCGCCGTTCGCGATGAGCATCCTGCTGCTGTACGGCTTCGCCGTCACCCTCGGCTGGTTCCCCGTCTTCGGCGCGGGCGAGACGTTCGCCGAGCGGGTCGCGCACCTGACGCTGCCCGCGATCGCGCTGGCCACCGGGCAGGCGGCGGTCGTCATCCGGCAGATGCGGGCCGCCGCGCTCGACCTGGCCGGGCAGGACTACATGACCTTCGCCCGGGCGCGCGGGGTCGGCCGCGCCCGCTACTGGATCGGGTACGCGCTGCGCAACACCGCGCTGCCCGTCCTCACGGTCGGCGGCCTGCTGCTGGCCGCCAACCTCACCGGCGCGCTGTTCGTCGAACGGGCCTTCGGGCTGCACGGCGTCGGCGAGCTGCTCGTCAGCGCCGTCGGGCAGAAGGACCTGCCCGTCGTCCAGGCGCTCGTCCTGATGGGAGGCGCCGTGGTGGTCGCCGTCAACCTGCTGATCGACCTGGCCTACCTCGCGGTGGACCCGCGGGTGCGCCACGGGGCGGTGGCCGCGTGAGCGTCGTGACGGGGACCGTGCGCCTCGGCGGACGGGCGCGGCGGCTGCGCCGGGCCAGGCCGGGGCCGCTGACGCTGCTGTCGGGCGGGATCCTCGCCCTGATGGCGTTCGCCGCCCTGTTCGGAACGTGGATCGCGCCCTACGACCCGGCCGCGCAGGACCTCGCGCTCGGCGCGACGATGCCCAGCTGGGCCCACTGGGCGGGCACCGACGAGCTGG
This sequence comes from Nonomuraea sp. NPDC005730, assembly GCF_040630865.1. Classification (NCBI taxonomy): domain Bacteria; kingdom Bacillati; phylum Actinomycetota; class Actinomycetes; order Streptosporangiales; family Streptosporangiaceae; genus Nonomuraea; species Nonomuraea sp. NPDC005730. The sequence goes on along the minus strand of NZ_JBEXYK010000022.1, from coordinate 100,791 downwards.
GCCGGGACGTGTTGTCGCGCTGCCTGGCCGGCGCCCGCTCGGCGCTGCTGTGGCCGCTCGTCGTCGCGCTGGGCACGTGCGCGATGAGCACCTCGCTCGGGCTGCTGGCCGGCTACCGCCGCGGCTGGATCGACGCCGTCATGATGCGCGTGGTCGACCTGCTCATCGCGATGCCGGGGCTGCTCATGCTGATCGTCCTGGTGGGCGTGCTGGGCGGCGGCATCGGCTGGGCGGTGCTGGCGATGGCGGTGCTGTTCACGCCCGGCGACATCCGGGTGGTGCGCAGCCTCACCATGGCCCAGCGCGAGCTGGCCTACGCCGAGGCGGCCCGCACGCTCGGGCTCAGCCGTACCCGGATCATGTTCAGGCACCTGCTGCCCAACATCGCGCCCACGGTCGTCGCGGGCGCGCTGCTCAGCTTCGTCGCCGCGCTGGTCGCGCTGTCCGGTCTGTCCTTCCTGGGCATCGGCCTGCCGGCCGGCACGCCCGACTGGGGGCTGATGATCGAGGAGAACCGCGGCCTGCTCGACCTCAACCCGTGGGCAGCGGTGGTGCCCGCCGCGCTGGTCACCGTCGCCGCCACCGCCGCCACCCTGCTGGGCGACCAGCTCTTCGAGAGGCTCTCCGATGCTTGAGACACGCGGCCTGCGGGTCGTCGGCGACCGGGTGCTCGTGGACGGCGTGGACCTGACGGTCGCCGCGGGCGAGACCGTCGGGCTGGTCGGCGAGTCCGGCAGCGGCAAGTCCCTGACCGCCCGCGCCCTCGTCGGCCTGCTCCCGCGTGGCCTGCGCGCCGAGGGGTCGGTCGAGGTCGGCGGCGCGCAGCTCGTCGGCGCGTCCGAGCGGCTGCTGCGCGGCGTGCGCGGACGGCGGATCTCGCTGCTCATGCAGGACCCCTTCGCCATGCTCAACCCGCTGTGCACGGCCGGCGCGCACATCGCCGAGACCCTGCGCGGGCGTACGTCCCGGCAGGAGATCGCCCGCAGGCTGGCCGAGGTCGGCATCGACGACCCCGCCGTGGCCGGGCGCTACCCGTTCCAGCTCTCGGGCGGCATGCGGCAGCGCGTCGCCCTGGCCGCCGCGCTGGCCGGCGACCCCGAGCTGCTCGTCGCCGACGAGCCCACCACCGCGCTGGACGCCACCACCCAGCACGAGATCCTGGCGCTGCTGCGCCGCGTGCAGGAGGCACGGGGCATGGGCGTGCTGCTCATCACCCACGACCTGCGCGTGGCGTTCGCCGTCTGCGACCGGGTCGCCGTGATGTACGCCGGGCGCGTCGTCGAACAGGGGCCGGGCCCTGAGCTGGCCGCCACGCCCGCGCACCCGTACACCGCGGGGCTGCTGGGCGCGCTGCCCTCGGCGGAACGCACGCTGGAGCGCCTGGTGGGCATCCCGGGCGCCGTGCCGCGGGCGGACGCGGTGGCCGGCGTCTGCGCCTTCGCCACCCGCTGCGACCGCGTCGCCGACGCCTGCACCGCGGCCCGGCCGCCGTTGCGCCCGATCGGCGGTGACCGGCTGACCGCCTGCGTGCACGACACCGCCGGGGCTGCCCGTCCGGCGCTGCGCGAGGCCGCGCTCCCCGCCGCCCCGGCCGCCGGCGAACCGCTGCTGCACATCGAGGACCTGCGCAAACGGTACGGCGCCCACACCGCCCTCGGCGGCGTCAGCCTGCACGTGAACCCGGGCGAGACCGTCGGCCTGGTGGGGGAGTCGGGCTCGGGGAAGACCACGCTGGCCCGCTCGGTGCTCGGCCTGCTCACCCCCGACGGCGGCCGGATCCGGCTCGCCGGCCTCGACGTCACCGACCGCGCCGCCCTGGACCCGCGCGAGCGGGCCCGCGTGCACCGGCTCGTCCAGTGCGTCTTCCAGGACCCCTCCACCTCGCTCAACCCCGCCATGACCGTCGGCGCGACGCTGGCCGAGGCGATCGCCAGGGCCGCGCCCGCCGACCGGATGGGCGTGGGAGAGCTGCTGGAGCTGGTGGGCCTGCCCGCCGCGTACGCCGCCCGCCGCCCCAAGGCGCTGTCCGGCGGCGAACGCCAGCGTGTGGCCATCGCCCGGGCCCTGGCCGTCCGGCCCGCGCTGCTGATCTGCGACGAACCGGTCGCCTCCCTGGACGTGTCGGTCCAGGCGCACGTGCTCGAACTGCTGCGCGGCATCGGCCGGGAGCTGGGCACCGGGATGTTGTTCATCACCCACGACCTGGCGGTCGTCCGCCAGGTCGCCGCCAGGACCGTGGTGCTGTTCAAGGGCGCGGTCGTGGAGGAGGGGACGACCTCGGCCGTCCTGGACGCTCCGGGCCACGACTACACCAGGCGCCTGGTGGCGGCCGTCCCCTGACATGACCGACGAATCTCGTACCCGGGAAAGGTAAGACCTTCATGCACGACCTCATCCTGCGCGGCGGCACCCTGCACGACGGGTTCGGCTCGCCCGGCCGTACCGCGGACGTGGCGATCGGCGGCGGACGCGTCACCGCGACCGGCCGCGACCTCGGCCGGGCGGCCCGCGTGGTGGACGTGGACGGCATGGTCGTCGCGCCCGGATTCGTCGACCCGCACAGCCATTCCGACACCGTGCCGTTCATGGCCGAGGCGCAGCCGTTCAAGCTGTGGCAGGGCGTCACCACCGAGATCATCGGGAACTGCGGTTTCTCCTGCGGGCCGGACAATCCGGAGTCGGCGGACTTCACCCCCGGGATCTTCGGCGAGCACGCCTTCACCACCTTCGGCGGCTACCTCGACGCCGTGGAGCGGGAGGGCACGACCAACAACCTGGCCGCGCTCGTCGGCCACAACACGCTGCGGACGGCCGTCTGCGGCATGGACGCCGCGCCGCCGCCCGGCGCGCTGGAACGGATGACCGAGCTGGCCGAGGAGGCGTTCGCCGCGGGCGCGTGCGGGCTGTCCAGCGGCCTGGAGTACGTGCCGGGCGCCTACGCCGGCACCGGCGAGCTGATCGCGCTGGCCCGCGCGGCCCGGCGCTGGAACCTCGTCTACGCCACCCACCTGCGCAGCGAGAGCGAGGGGCTGGCCGGCGCGCTGGACGAGGCCGTCGAGGTGGCGGCGGCGGCCGGGGTGCGGCTGCAGGTCTCCCACTGCAAGGCGTCGGGCCGGGCCGTGCACGGCTCGTCGGCCATGCTGCTGGACAAGCTGACCGCCGCCCGGGCCAACGGGGTGGACGTGCGGGCCGACGTCTACCCGTACCGGGCGTTCTGCACCGGGCTGGTCGCGCTGCTGCCACCCGCGGCGTGTGAAGGCGGCGAGCCGGAGCTGCTCAGGAGGCTGGCCGACCCCGAGGACCGGCGGGCGCTGCGCGCGCTGGCCGAGGACCCGGAGCGCACGACCGGCGTCGGCCTGTGGCGGGAGACGCACCCCGAGGACGTGCGGCTGCTGCGGCACGCCTCCGCCGGCGTCACCGGCCGCTCGCTGGCCGACCTGCTGGACGGCCGCGAGCCCTGGGACGCGCTGTGCGACCTGCTCATGGCCGACCCGCACGCCGACGGCGTCTTCCACACCATGCACGACGACGACGTCACCCGGATCATGCGGCACCCCCTCGTGTCGATCGGCTCGGACGGCGGGCCGCCCGACGGGCCGAGCCATCCGCGCACGTACGGCACCTTCCCCACCTTCCTCGGCGAGTACGTGCGCGAGCGCGGGCTCGTGCCGATGGCCGAGGCGATCAGGAAGGTCGGCTCGGCCACCGCGGCCCAGTTCGGCCTGGCCGACCGGGGCTGGCTGGGCAGGGGAGCGGTGGCCGACGTGTGCGTGTTCGACCCGGCGGCCATCCGCCACGACGGCACCTACGACGAGCCCGACACCCGCCCGGCCGGCGTCACCCACGTGCTGCTGGGCGGCCGCATGGTGATCGACGACGGCGAGTTCACCGGCGGCCGGCACGGACGCCTCCTGCGCGGGGGGCGGGCGTGAGCGGCCAGGGCCGGGTGACGCTCGGCGTGCTGCTCGACAGCCTCGGCGCGGAGACGGTGAGCGCGCTGTGCCTGCCGGCCGGCCGCCAGGCCATGGTGGGCGCGCCGGTCATCCACGGCTCCGACGAGCCGATGGCCGCCTACGCCGGAGCGCTGCTGCTGGCCACCGGCCGGCCGGAGCCGTCCCTGCTGGAGAGCGCGGCCGGGGCGGGCGTGAGCGCGGTCGTCGTGCGGGCCGGGATCGGCGACGCCGCCGCGCTGACCGAGGCGGCCCGCGGCGCGGGCGTGGCGCTGCTGGCCGCGGCGCCCGGCCTGGCCTGGGGTCAGCTCTACGCCCTGGTGGACGCCCTGCTCGCGCTCGTCGCCCCGGCCGGGGACCTGGGCGGCGGCCAGGCGGGCGACCTGTTCGCGCTGGCCAACCAGGTCGCCGCCCGCGTCGGGGGCGCGGTGGCCATCGAGGACCTGGCCATGCGCGTCCTGGCCTACTCCACGATCGGCCAGCCGATCGACGACCTGCGCAGGGAGGGCATCCTCGGCCGGCGCGTGCCCGAGCACCCGACGAACGCCGAGGAGTACGCCGCCGTCCTGCGCTGCGAGGAGGCCGTGTGGAGCCACGAGCCGCGCGAGTACCTGCCCCGGCTGGCCATCGCGGTCCGCGCCAGGGGTGAGGCGCTCGGCACGATCTGGGCCATCCAGGCGGACGAGCCGCTCGTGCCCGACGCCGCCGCCGTGCTCGCCGAGGCCGCCAGGACCGCCGCCCCGCACCTGGCCCGTCTCAGCCTGGCCGCCGACGAGGCCCGCCGGGCCAGGGACGAGTGGGTGGGCCGGCTGGTGCGCGGCGTCGGCCCGGCCGGCGAGCTGGCCGCCTCCTTCGGCCTGCGCCCGGACGAGCCGATCAGGGTCGTGGCCACCGGGGATCCGGCCGGGCGGACCGACGTCTTCGCCGCCACGCACGCCGCCGACCTGCTGCGCACCGCCTACGCCGTCTACCGGATCAGGGCCGCCGTCGGCGCCGTGGACGGCCGGACGTACGCGATCGTGGCGGCCGGCGCCGGGACCGCGCTGCTGCGGCGCGTCACCGCCGAGACCCTCGGCCGGATCACCGACCGGCTCGGCGGGCACTGGCGGGCGGGCGTCGGACGGGTCGCCGCTTCGCTCGGGCAGATCCCCGCCGCCGCCCGGCAGGCCGACGAGGCGCTGCGCGCGATGGGCGGCCCGTTCGCGGGCGGCGAGGTGGGCCTGCACGAGGAGCTGGCCGCCGCGCTGTTCCTGATGGACGCGGCGGCCTCGATGCGGTCCGGTCCGGCGCCGGCGGGCGAGCCGCTGTCCCTGGTGGCCGAGCACGACGCCGGGCACGGCACCGACTACGTCCGCAGCCTGCGGGCCTGGCTGGCCGCCCACTACGACGTGCCCAGGGCGGCGGAGGCGTTGTCGCTGCACCCCAACACGCTCAGGTACCGGCTGCGCCGCATCGGCGAGCTGATCGCGCTCGACGACCCCGACGTCCGGCTGGTGCTGGGCCTTCAGCTGCGGCTGGCCGAGATCGGGGCGTCCGGTACGAGCAGCGGCCGGAGCCCGGCGTCCGGCACAAACGGCGGCGGCTGAAGTTGGGCTTGCGCGCCAACGATCCGGCGGCGGTCCGGCGGAATGCTGGTGCCATGCTCGAAATCCGCATCCTTCACGGGACCTCCGAGTTCCAGGCCGCCGACCAGCTGCTGCGCCGCGTCTGGAACACCAGGGCGGGCGACGACCCGCCGGTGGCCGTCGACCTCATGTGCGCCCTTGAGCACACCGGCGGCTACGTCGGCGGCGCCTTCCTCGACGGCTCGCTCGTCGCCGCCGCCTCCGGGTTCCTCGCCGAGGGGGGCAGCCTGCACTCGCACGTCGTGGGCGTGGCCGCCGAGGCGCGGGGCCGGGGGATCGGCCAGGCGATCAAGGCGCACCAGCGCGCGTGGGCCGCCGAACGCGGCCTGAACTCCATCTCCTGGACCTTCGACCCGCTCGTACGCCGCAACGCCTTCTTCAACCTCGCCAGGCTCGGCGCGCGGGCCGAGCGGTACGTGCCCGACTTCTACGGGCCGATGAACGACGGCATCAACGGCGGCGACGTCACCGACCGCCTGTTCGCCCACTGGCCCGTGCACCCGGCCCCGGCCCCGGAGTCGTACGCCCCTGGCGGGACGGAGAAGGCCGAGGTGATCCTCGACGAGACCGGGGCGCCGCGCGAGCCGGGCGGCGCGTCCGTGCTGCGCTGCGCCACGCCCGCCGACGCCGAGCGGCTGCGGCGCGAGCAGCCCGGGGAGGCCGCGCGGTGGCGGACCGCCCAGCGGGCCGCCCTGGGCGGCGCGCTCGGCCGCGGCTACCGGATCGCCGCCTTCACCAGGGACGGCTGGTACGTGCTGGAGCGCGCGGCATGAGGATCGCCGAAGCCGAGCTGCGCACGGTCGCGCTGCCCCTGATCACCCCGTTCCGCACCTCGCTCGGCACGCAGACCGTGCGCAGGGCGCTGCTGGTGCGCGTGCGCGGCGCCGAGGGGGAGGAGGGCTGGAGCGAGTGCGTGGCCGACGACGAGCCCACCTACAGCCCCGAGTACCTGGCGGGCGCGGCCGACCTCATCAGCCGCTTCCTGCTGCCCGCCCTGTTCGCGGTGCCGAGTCTCGACCCGGCCGGCGTCGCGCCCGCGCTGGCGCACCTGCGCGGCCATCCGATGGCCAAGGCCGCCGTCGAGACGGCCGTCCTGGACGCCGTGCTCAAGGCGCGCGGCCTGTCGCTCGCCGCCCACCTGGGAGGGGTACGGTCCAGCGTGCGCGTCGGCGTGTCCGTCGGCATCGCCGCCAGCCTCGACGACCTGCTCGACACCGTGGACCGGCACATCGGCGCCGGGTACGCCCGGATCAAGCTCAAGATCGAGCCCGGCTGGGACCTGGAGCCGGTGCGGCTGGTGCGCGAGACGTTCGGCCCCGGCCTGATGCTCACCGCCGACGCCAACACCGCCTACACCCCCGCCGACGCCCGCCACCTGGCCCGCCTGGACGCCTACGGCCTGGCCCTGCTGGAGCAGCCCTACGCCCCGGACGACCTGGACGGCCACGCCCGGCTCGCCGCCCGCATGGACACCCCCATCTGCCTGGACGAGTCGATCACCTCGGCCCGCGCCGCCACCGCCGCGATCAGGGCGCGCGCCTGCTCGATCATCAACATCAAGCCCGGCCGGGTCGGCGGCTACCTGGAGGCCCGCCGGATCCACGACCTGGCCCTGGCCGCGGACGTGCCGGTGTGGTGCGGCGGGATGCTGGAGACGGGGCTCGGCCGGACGGCGAACCTGGCGCTGGCCAGCCTGCCCGGCTTCACGCTGCCGGGCGACATCTCGGCGACCGCCCGCTACTACGAGCGTGACATCACCGCGCCGATCGAGCTGACCGGCGACTCCATCACGGTGCCCGACGGCCCCGGCGTCGGCGTCACGCCGGACCCGGACGCGCTGGCGGCCTTCACCACCGACCCGCCCGTCCGCGTCACCCCCGCCCGGTGAGGTGACCGAGCAGGAACCGGCCGGACGCTTTGCTCCCGCCTGGTGAGGTGACGGAGCAAGGACCCGGCCGGACGTGTCACCCCCCGCCCGGCGAGAGGGTCGGGCGCGGGCTGACCGGACGCTCTCACTCCTGCTCGGTGAGGTGATCGAGCAGGACCTGGCTGATGTCGGCGAGTTGCCGCAGTTGCTCCTCGGTGAGCAGGTCGACCAGGTGCTCGCGGACGCTGGCCACGTGCTTCGGGGCGGCCGCCCGGAGCGCGGCGAGCCCGTCGTCGGTGAGCACGGCCAGCCACCCGCGCCGGTCGCCGGCGTAGTGCTCCCGGCGCACCCAGCCCTTCTGCTCCAGCTTGTTGACCGCGTGCGAGATGCGGCTCGGCTTGGAGTTGGTCCACTGCGCCAGTTCGCTCATGCGCATCGTGCGCCCAGGGGCCTCAGACAGCAGGACGAGCAGCTCGTAGTAGGTGGGCGGCATGTCGGCGGCCGCCATCAGGTCGCGCTCCAGGCGGTCGGTCAGCAGGCGGGTGGCCAGCCCGAACCTGCGCCACGCCTGCTGTTCGTCGTCGTTGAGCCAGCGGGTCATGCTCTGATCGTACTGGAAGGTTGCGTGCTGAAATAAGTCTATGTACTGTCGTGCCGAATATTCCAGTGCTGAACTAATTGGAGCGCGACATGTACCCCAGCGAGCTGAGCGGCGACTACACCTTCGACCCGGCCCACAGCCGGTTCGGGTTCGTCGCCCGCCACGCCATGGTGACCAAGGTGCGCGGCAGCATCCCCCTCCAGGAGGCCACCGCCCGCCTGGACGCGGCGAACCCCGCGGCCTCCGCCGTCCGCGTGGTGCTCGACGTGGCCGGCATCCAGACCGGCAACCAGATGCGCGACGGCCACCTGCGCACCGGCGACTTCCTCGACGCCGCCGTCCACCCGCACATCACCTTCGAGTCCACGTCCGTCAAGCACACGGGCGGCGACACCTTCGAGGTCACCGGCGACCTGACGATCCGCGGGGTGACCCGGCAGGTCACCGTCCCGCTCGACCACACCGGCACCGCCGTCGACGCCCAGGGCGTGACCAGGGTGGGCTTCGAGGGCGGCACGGCGATCAACCGCAAGGACTTCGGCATGACGTACAACGCCGCGCTGGAGACCGGCGGCGTGATGATCTCCGACCGGATCACCCTGGAGTTCGACATCTCCGCCGTCAGATCCGCCTGACCGCGCGCCGGAGGTTGCTCAGCGTCCCAGCCAGGCGTCCAGGCGGGACGGCAACTCCGCCGTGGGGATCCTGGTGCCCGTCGATCCGGCGTACACGGCCCGGCAGGGCGCGCGCCAGACCCGCACCTCGGCGATCGCGCCGGTGGTGTCGCCTGCCCACACCATGTCGAGGGCGGCCGGGCGACACGGGCGCCGGCCGCGCCTCCAGTTGCGCCCGGTAACGGCGGAGGAAGGCGTCGCTCGGATCGCCGAACCGCGTCCGGCCCGCGTACCGGGCGGTGCCGCAGTTGCGGTCGACCAGCACGACGGCGGGCCGGCGCACGTCCCCGTACTGCACGACGAAGGACAGGCTCGTGCCGTGGCCGACCAGGGTGCAGACCTCGCCGAGGTGGAGGTCGTCGCCCAGGACGCGCCCCTTGGCCGACTCGCGCCGGCGCAGCTCGGCCTCCAGCACGTCGCGCGTGGGCAACGCGTTGAGCTCGGAGACCATCGCGCCGACCCCGGCGGTGAGCCTCCTGACCGGCACTGCCGCCTGCCCTTGTGACGACGGCAGGGGCAGCTCGCACATCGTCACCGACACCGCGCCGTCGGCGGGCACCAGCTCCCCGGGCCGGTCACCGCGCTCCCACCCGCCGGCGGCCGAGATCGGGCAACCGCCGGCTCCGAGCCGCGGCCCCAGGGCGTTCACCGGAAAGGCGGCGGAAGCCGCCAGCACCAGCGCGACCACACCCGCGACCACCCGGCCGACGCGCAGCAACATGCCAGCAATGTACGCGCCGGAACCCGGTCGCACCGCCCCTCCGGAGGACTGCTCCCCGGTAGGGCTGCTCCCCGGTAGGGCTGCTCCCCAAGCGCGCGTCCGCCGGCCGCGGTGACACCTCCGGCCGCCCGGCCGGTGCGAACGCGCGGGCAGGGTCGGTGGGTCAGGTGGCCGGGGCGGTGTTGTCGTGCTGCTGGGCGGCGGCGTCGGTGCGGGCGCCGGACAGGATGGCGTCGAGCAGGCCGGGGTAGCGGGCGTCCAGGTCCTCGCGCCGCAGGACGAGCAGGTTCTCCCGGCCCGACGGCTGCTGCCAGATCACTCCGCTGTCGCGCAACACCCGCCAATGGTGGGTCATGGTCGACTTCGCGGTGATCCCCAGCGTGTTGAGCACGCTGGTGCAGTTGTGCTCACCCCCGGCGTCGAGGATGCGGACGACGGACAGCCGCACGCCGTTCCCCAGCGCCGACAGCACGTCTTCGACCCGGATCTGATCACGGTCGGGATGACGGAAAGCCATGGTCCAACTGTACCGCGACTGTCGAACAATCCTCTTCCGGTCTGGCATAGTACGACCGTACGTTAATCCTCGTACGATCGTTTCGTGCGACGGGCTTCCGCGTGCCCGCTCACCGGCTCCCTCCGAAGGGCGTTCCATGTCCACACCATCCACGCTGCCCGCGTCCGTCGCGGACGGCGTCAAGCCTCGGCTCGGCTGGACCCTGGCGCTGCTCGCCCTGGCCCAGCTCATCTACGCGCTCGACCTCAACATCGTCTTCGTCGCGCTCCCGCGGATCGGCGCCGACCTGGGCTTCCCCGGTCAGACCCAGCAGCTCGTGGTCAGCGCGTACGTCGTCTTCGCCGGCGGCTTCCTGCTGTTCGGCGGCCGGGCGGCCGACCTGCTCGGCCGCCGCCGCGTCTTCGTGCTCGCCCTGGCCCTCTACGCGTTGTCCTCGCTGGCGGGCGGGCTGGCCACGGGCCCCGTCGTCATCATCGTCGCCCGCGCGGTGCAGGGCGTCGGCGGGGCGCTGCTGCTGCCCTCGACGCTGGCGCTGCTCAACAGCCTGTTCGCCGAGGGGCGGCAGCGCAACCGGGCGCTGGCCGTCTGGGGCGGCGCGGGTGCCAGCGGGCTGACGATCGGCGCGCTGCTCGGCGGCGTCCTCACCGAGAACTTCGGCTGGCCCGCCGTCTTCTTCGTCAACGTCCCCCTGGCCGGGCTGGTCGCGCTGGCCGCCCTGGCCGTCGTCCCGCGTGACCCGGCCAGGCGGGAGCGGCGCAGGTTCGACATGCCGGGGGCGCTCACCGTGACCGGCGGGTCCACGCTGCTGGTCTTCGCCCTGGTCGAGGGGCCCGAGCTGGGCTGGAGCAGCCCCCTGGTCGCGGGCACCTTCGCGGTGGCCGCCGTGCTGCTGGTGATCTTCGCGCTGGTCGAGGCCCGCAGCGCGGATCCGCTCATGCCGTTCCGGCTGTTCCGCAACCGCAGCCTGACCGTCGGCATGCTGGTCACCTTCGTCTACATGGCCACGTTCGGCGTCCTGCCGTACTTTCTCACCGTGCTGCTGCAGAGCGTCCACGGCTACAGCGCCCTGCAGAGCGGGCTGGCCTTCCTCGTCCCGTCGCTGGCCATCGCCGCCGGCACCCAGGGCGGCGAACGCCTGGCCACCCGGATCGGCACCCGAGCCACGCTGCTGATCGGCTTCGCCGTCGGCGTCGCCGGGACCGCCGTCCTGGCCCTCGGCTTCGACGCCGACGCCGGGTACGGCCTGCTGATCCCCGGTCTCGTCGTCTCCGGCCTGGGTCAGGGCGTCGTCTGGACCGCCATGTGGATCGCCGCCGCCACCGGCACCCCCGCCCACGAGCAGGGCGTCGCCAACGGCATCGCCTCCACCGCGCTCAACATCGGCAACGCCATCGGCCTGGCCGTCTTCACCGTCATCGCCGACCTCGGGACCGCGGGCCGGACCGGCCAGGCTCTGCGCGCCGCCACGGCGGACGGCGAGTTCCTGGTCGTCCTGCTCACCGCGGCGGTGATGATCGCCGGCCTCCTGGTCACCCTCACCCTGCCCCGCTGCACCCCCGACCCGACCCCCTGACGGTCCGCCCCCTTACCCCCTGCCCCCTGACACGGGCCTGGGCCGCCGCGAGCCCCCCTTGGGTGCGTGCGGCGGTCACGGCGTCCGCGCCCGCAGGGCCGCCGTTCAGTGCTGGTGCGCCTCTTCCAGGGACGCCCCCGCCAGCCGCGCCCTGACCGCTCCGGTGAAGACGGGACACTCGAAGACGTTCTCGTGCGGGCAGGCCATGCCGTGCGCGATGGCGGTGCGCGCCACCTGGGCGCGGGCGATGCGCTCGTCCAGCTCGGCGAGTTTGCGCCCGTACAGCTCCCGCCATCCGTCGCCCGGCTCGGACCGGGCCGCGATGAACGTCCTGATCTCGCGCAACGTGAGGCCGACCTCGCGCAGCAGCAGGATCACCGCGACCAGCTCGGCCGCCGACGGCGGATACCGCCGCTGCCCCGAGACGCGCTCGGGCTCCGGGATCAGCCCGAGCTCCTCCCAGTAGCGCAGCGCGGAGGTGGCGACCCCGGTGCGTTCGGCCAGCTCGCCGATCGTCAACTGCTCACTCATGGGACCGCAAGCATACGTGAGCCCGCCGTCCTGGATCATGCCCCGGCAGGCGGCGCGGCGATTGGCGGCACCCCGTGTTGACAGTGGCCGACCCCTCTCCTAATCTCTTCTTCGGAGAAGATAAATCTTCACAGAAGAAACTGCTTCCGTGAAGTTACCTGGGGAAGGGCAACGACCATGAGCGACACCCTCACCGCCGCCGACGCCGCCGCCATCACCTCCGTGCTCGACCGTCTCGCCGACGCCTGGAACCGGGCCGACGGCGGCGCGTACGGCGACCTGTTCACCGAGGACGCCACCTACATCACCTACGTCGGCACCCTCTACACCGGCGCCCGCGAGATCGGCGACGCCCACCAGGTGCTGTTCGGCAGCTTCGTCAAGGGCACCAGGCTGGCCAGTGAGACCGTCGGCATCCGTCTCGCCGGCCCCGACACCGCCCTCGTCATCACCCGCGGCGACACCTACAAGGGCAGGCCCGGTAGGCTGCACAAGATCCAGACCTACACGATGGTCCGGCGGGCGGACGGCGACTGGAAGATCGCCGCCTTCCAGAACACCAAGCACCAGGCCCTCATGGAAGCCGTCTCCTTCAGGTTCCAGCCGGCCAGCAAGCCCGCCGCCCACGCCTGAACCCTCGCCCGCACCTTCACCCATACTGCCCGGCTTGTCCTGACCGCGACCCGACCTCACTGCCCCGGCGGAGGGGCGAAGGCGCCGGCCGTGGCGGCGAGCGCCGCCGTCCGTGCCGCCTGGTCCGGCAGGTCCGGGTCGGGGGGCGTGCGGAGGAGCACCAGGTGGTGGTAGAGCGGCGCGGTCGCGGCGACGAGCAGCCGCCGCGCGTCGGTGCCGGCCGGCAGCTCGCCCCGCTCGACCGCCCGCCTGACGATGACCTCGCAGCGGGTGTACCGGTCCTCCCAGAGCCGCCGCAAGCCACGAGCGGCCTCCTCCGAGCGGAACGAGGCGGCGATCAGCGCCGCCGCGATCGACGGCTGCGCGGTCATGGCCGCCTGGTTCTCGTGGTTGAGCGCCGCCAGGTCGCCCAGCAGGGAGCCGGTGTCCTGGGGCTCCCAGTCGTCGTCGCCCGTCGCCTCCAGGACGTCGGCGAGCAGGCCGCCGACGTCCCGCCAGCGCCGGTAGACCGTCGCGCGGTGCACGCCCGCGCGGGCCGCGACGGCGTCGAGGGTCAGCCCGTCGAAGCCGCGCTCCCCGAGCTCGGCGCGGACCGCGTCGAGAACCTGCGCGCGGGTGCGGCCGGTACGGCCACCCGGACGGCGGCGCGGGCCGGGCGACGGGCTCTCGGGCGTCATCGGTCCCTTTCCCGTTTGCGGGGCGGACGGCGGCATGCCACCATCTTAATGTACAAGTTGTCGCATTAGCAGTGGCGGAAGGAAGAGATCCATGAACGCCCGCGTCCCCGCCGACCCCACCGTCCTGCACCCGATGCCCGCCCAGCCACGGGTGGTGCTGCTGCGGCCGCTGGTCACGTCCCCGCTGATCGAGGTGGGGGAGTTCTCCTACTACGACGACCCCGACGACCCGGCCGCGTTCGAGACCCGCAACGTGCTCTACCACTACGGCCCGGAGAAGCTGGTCATCGGCAGGTTCTGCGCCCTGGGCACCGGGGTGCGGTTCATCATGAACGGCGCCAACCACCGCATGGACGGCCCCTCGACCTTCCCCTTCCCCACCATGGGCGGCTCGTGGTCCGACCACTTCGACCTGCTCACCGGTCTGCCGAACCGCGGTGACACCGTCGTCGGCAACGACGTCTGGTTCGGCCACGGCGCGACGGTGCTGCCCGGCGTGCGCATCGGGCACGGCGCGATCATCGGCGCCGGCTCCGTGGTCACCTCCGACGTGCCCGACTACGGGATCGTCGGCGGCAACCCGGCCCGCCTCATCCGCACCCGCTACCCGGCCGACGACGTCGCCCGCCTGCTCGCGGTGGCCTGGTGGGACTGGCCCGCCGAGCACATCACCGAACACGTGCGCACGATCATGTCGGGCAGCGTCGCCGACCTGGAGGCCGCCGCCCCGGGCGCGCGTCGCGCCTGAGCCGCCGTCCAGCACCCGTCCCGCCGCGCAGAACCCGAAATGAGTGATTCGCCCATGTCTCGCCGCCGCGCCCACATCGCCATGGTCGGCATCCCCGCCGTCAGCCACGTCCTGCCGAGCCTGGAGATCGTCCGTGAGCTGGTGGCCCGCGGCCACCGGGTGACGTACGCCAACGACCCGGCGGTCGGCGACCTGGTCGCGGGCACCGGCGCCGAACTGGTCCCGTGCTCCTCGACGCTGCCGGTCGCCGACAACGACTGGCCCGACGACCCCATCGCGGCGATGAGCCTCTTCCTGGACGACGCCGTCCAGGCGCTCCCGCAGCTGCGCGCCGCCTACGACCACGACCCCGCCGACCTCTACCTGTACGACATCGGCGCCTACGCCGCGCGGGCCATGGCCGAGGCGCAGGGCCGTCCCCTGCTGCAGCTGTCGCCGACGTTCGTGGCCTGGAAGGGCTACCAGGAGGAGGTGGCGGCGCAGCTGTGGCGGCTGCCGGGAGCCGACGCCTACCGGGCCAGGTTCGCCGGCTGGCTCGCCGGATCCGGCGCCACCACCACCGAGGTCGACGCCTTCTCCGGCCGTCCGCCCCGCGCGCTGGCCCTGATCCCGCGGGCGATGCAGCCGCATGCCGACCAGGTCGACACCGCCACCGTGACCTTCGTCGGCCCCTGCCACGACCTGCGCGGGCAGGGCGGCTGGACCCGTCCCGGCGACGCCGGGAACGTCCTGCTGATCTCCCTGGGGTCGGCCTACACCCGTCAGCCGGAGTTCTACCGCCGGTGCCTGGCGGCCTTCGGCGACCTGCCCGGCTGGCACGTCGTGCTGCAGATCGGCAAGTACACCGACGTGGGGGAGCTGGGCGAGATCCCGTCCAACGTCGAGGTGCATCCGTGGGTGCCGCAGCGGGCGATCCTCGACCAGGCCGACGCGTTCGTCACCCACGCGGGCATGGGCGGCTGCTGCGAAGGGCTGCTGGCGGGCGTGCCGATGATCGCCGTCCCGCAGGGCGCCGAACAGTTCGCCAACGCCGACCGGCTCGTGGAGCTGGGCGTGGCCCGCCGCATCGACACCCCCGACGCCACGGCCGAGGCCCTGCGCGCCGCGCTGGCCGAGCTGACCGGCGACCCGGAGGTGGCCCGCCGCCTGACGCGCCTGCGGGCCGAGGCGCGGGCCGAGGGCGGCACCACCCGCGCCGCCGACCTCGTCGAGCAGATGCTCGGCTGAGCCGCCGGGCCGTGCGACGGTTGTGACCGGGAGGAGGTCACGTGGTAGGTACTCTCGGCATGGAGTTCTTCTGCTACCACCGTGACCGTCCCGGATCGGGCCCCCTGCGCGGGGAGTTGCTGGAAGCGCACTGGTCCTACATGGACCGGTACGAAGCGGAGCTGATCGCCCGCGGCCCGACCTTCGACCGCGACACCGACGCGGCCACCGGCAGCGTGCACGTCGTCGACCTGCCCGACCTCGCCGCCGCTCGGGCGTTCGCCTTCGACGAGCCCAACTACCAGGCCGGGGTCTACCGCGACGTGCTGCTCCGCCGCTGGCGCAACGTGCTGGGGCGCACCATGTGGGAGTTCCCCGGCGGCCGGCAGGGCGGCAACCGGTACCTGGTGCTGGGCCTCGGCTCCGGGCAGCCCGCCGACCTCGTCCCGCCGGCCGACGGCGACGAGCTGATCGCGTACGGGCCGCTGCTGTCCGACGACGGCGCCACCTGGGTCGGCACCGCGCTGCTGGTCCGGGCGCCGGACGCGGACGCGGCCCGCGCGGTCCTCACCGCCGACCGGTACGCCGGGATCGAGGTGCACGACTGGGAGTTCGGCGGCCGTCGATGACGACCGGCGGCCACGCGACGATCAGACGGCCTCGGAAGGCTCGGCGGGCTCGCCGGGATCACCGGACCCGGCGTCCCGGAGCGCCTCCACCGCGGTGACGGCCTGGGAGACGCGGTCGTGGATCGTCACGAGCTCGACGGTGCCGGTGATCTCCAGCAGCCGGGCCACCGTGGCCTGGAGACCGGCCAGGTGCACGTCGACGCCGTGCGCGCGGGCCAGCGTGGCGGCCGCGAGCAGGACGGACAGGCCGGAGCTGTCGAGGAACGTCAGCCGGTGCGCGTCGATGATCAGGTGCTCGTCCAGGCTGCGGCGCACCTGGTCGAGGTAGGTCTCCAGGTGGCCGGAGGCGGTGGCGTCCACCTCGCCGGCCACCGTGATCACGGTGATTCCCGGCAGGTAGCTGCTGGCCAGGTGCATCACAACCGCTCCACATCATCCGGCAGCAGGTCAGGCTGGGCGTCCGCGGCCGCTCCGACGGCTTCCTCCACAACGGCGTGGATGTGCAGTCTGTCCCACACCCCGGTGATCTGCAGGATCCGGGCCGGGATGTCCCGCACGGCGGCCAGGCGCAGGCTCCCGCCCGCGTCGCGGACGTCGTCGTGCGCCCGCAGCAGCACGTGCAGGCCGCTGCTGTCCATGAAGGTCAGCTCGCCCAGGTCGAGGACCACGGAGCGGCCGGGGCGATGGGCGTCGCGAATGGCGGACTCCAGGCGGTCGGCGTTGGTGGCGTCGAGCTCACCGGAAACCGTGACCAGCACGCCGGCCGGAACCGGCCGGCAGCTCATGTTGAGCACTGACATGGCGGCCTGGTGGTGGCGCTCGACGTGGCGGCAAGGTGCGTCTGGGTGGCGGACATCTGTTGTTCCCCAAGTGGGCCTGGCCGGTCGGGACGGCGTCGGGGCCGCCCCACGCCCCAAGGTTAGGGGCGAAGAGGGTTACAGGAAAGAGGTTTCGTCATAGGATCTTCACGTAAGCATTCTCGTCCCGCCCCGCGGATCCGGGACGTCCAGGCAGAAAGCGTCAGAGGCTGTGCCCGACCCTGAAGACCATCCGGCGACGTGGACGTTCCTGACCCATCACGCCCGCGTGCTGGTGGAGATCGCCCGTGACCCCGACGTGCGGCTGCGCGACATCGCCACCCGCATCGGCGTCACCGAACGCACCGCCCAGAACATCGTCTCCGACCTCTACCAGGCCGGCTACCTGACCCGCGAGCGGATCGGCCGCCGCAACCGCTACAGCCTCGACCTCGACCGGCAGTTCCGCTACCCGACCGAGGCCGGGCTGCCCGTCCGCCTGCTGATCGACATGTTCACCGCCCACGACCTGCCCGCCCAGGACGGCTGACCCGCCGCGGCCGGGCCGGGCGCACTCGCCCACGGCCGCTAAGCTGCGCGTATGGCGCGGATTCTCCTCCTGCACTCGATGTACGGCCTGCGGCCCGCCGTCCACCAGGCCGCCGACAGGCTCCGGGGGGCGGGGCACGAGGTGCACGTCCCCGACCTCTACGACGGCCGCGTCGTCGACACGCCCGAGGACGGCATCGCGATCAAGGAGGAGATCGGCAGCGAGGAGCTGCTGAAGCGGGCCATCACCGCGGCGGCCCCGCTGTCCGGCGACGGCCTGGTCTACGCGGGCTTCTCCCTCGGCGCGGCCATCGCCCAGAACCTCGCGCTGGGCGACGAGCGTTCCCAGGGGCTGCTGCTCATGCACGGCACCTCCGACATGGCCGAGAGCGCCGCCGCCGACGACCTGCCGGTGCAGCTGCACGTCGCCGACCCCGACTTCTACGAGCCGGTCGACTGGCTCAACGCCTGGTACCTCCAGATGCGCCGGGCGCGGGCCGACGTG
The DNA here is from genome assembly GCF_040630865.1 of Nonomuraea sp. NPDC005730. Lineage (NCBI taxonomy): Bacteria > Bacillati > Actinomycetota > Actinomycetes > Streptosporangiales > Streptosporangiaceae > Nonomuraea > Nonomuraea sp. NPDC005730. The sequence continues at coordinate 82,988 of NZ_JBEXYK010000022.1, read as the reverse complement.
GAGGTGTTCCGCTACCCGGGGGTCGGCCACCTGTTCACCGACCCGGGCCTGCCCGACTACGACGCCCCGGCCGCCGAACGCGCCTGGGCGGTCGCCCTCGACTTCGTCGCGGGCCTCTGACGCCTGCCCCGGCCCGGGTACGACCCCGGCCGCCCCGGGTAGGGGCCGGGGATGAGGTTCGGGAACTGGGACGTGCGACCGCTGGGCGGCTGGCCGGGCTGCCTGGCGATGATCCTGATCTCGCTGCTGCTGTCGGCCGTGCTCACGGTCGTCGTCAACGTGCTGCTGCGCTGACCTGCCCCCCGCGAGGGGGTCAGGCCAGCGGGGTGACGTCGAGCCGTCCGCCGTCGCACACCCGGCCGGCGTCGAAGGGCACGTTCAGGTACGACCGCTCGTCCGGCGGGATGACCAGCAGCCGGGTGGGGCTCGGGCAGGCGGTCTCGTCGCCGGTCTCGACGACCGTCCAGTGCAGCGTCGCACGGGCGCTGCCGCCCGGCCGGACCGTCACCCGGTGCTTGGGGCCGGCGGCGCGGCAGCCCTGCACCGCGCCGACCAGCACCAGCATCGGCACCATCCACCACGAGGCGGCCGGGGCCGGCCCCCACCAGCGGACGACGGCGAACCAGAGCAGGGACACCTCGCCGGTGACCAGCGCGAAGACCCCGAGGCCGGCGACGAGGGCCACGTAGGCCACCGCGACGGGCATCGCGACCAGGCCGAAACGGTAGCGGCGCACGGGCACTCCCACCCAGAACAGGCGACCGAGGCGCTCACCCTACTGAAGGGCCGCGAACATGATCAAACCATGCCGGAGCGTCCGGAAACCAGAACGGAGGGGGTCCGGTGGGACCCCCTCCGCTCCGGCCCTCAGTCACCCCCCGGGTACGTGGGGCACCGGGCGGACCGTCATCCGATCCGCTGCCACAGAGCCGGTACGACGTCGGGCGTCCAGTCCGGCTGAGAGGTGTGGGCGATCACGCAGCGATAGCGGACACCCTGGTAGGTGACCTCGTCGCCGGCGTTGTAGGCGTGCCATTCCTGCCAGGTGTCACCGCCGCCGCCACCGTTCACCGTCAGCGAGAACGACGTGCCGTGGCTGGCGGCGCCGTTCGCGTTGAGGGTGATCGTGTACGTCTGCGCCGGCGTGCTCGACGACGTGGTCACCGTCACCGTGGACGACTCGCCCGAGTTGATGGACGACGGGCTGAAGGTCACGGTCGCGCCCGGCGGCACGCCGTCGGCCGCCAGCGTGAGCGGGATCGGCCGGCCGGTGGTGACCTGCGTCTTCAGCGTGGTGGTCCCCGTCGCGCCCGCCGTGACGGTGGCCGACGACGGGTCGGCGGCGACGGTGAAGTCGCCCGCCGGCGTGCCGCCGGTGACCGTGAGCGCGTAGCTCACCGTCTGCGTCTGCGCCGTGCCGGTGGCCGTCACCGTGATCGGGTACGTGCCGTTCTTCGCCGTCGAGGCCACCGTGAAGGTCAGCCTGGACGACTGGCCCGACTGGATCGTGGCCGGGTCGAAGGCCACGGTGACGCCGTTCGGCAGCTTGGCCGCCGACAGCGTGACCTGCTGGGGCTGCCCGCCGGTCGTCGCCGTGTTCACCGTGGTGGCCACGGTGCCCCCGGCCGTCGCGGTGCCCGCCTCCGGGTCGAGCCGGACGGAGAACGAGTCCGGGTCACCGGGCCGGGAGACGGTCAGGGTGTAGTTCTGCGTCTGCGTCTGGGCCGTGCCCTGGGCGATCACCTGGACGGTGTACGTCCCGGCCGGCACGGAGGACGCCGTCGCGAGCGTCAGCGCCGACGACTGGCCCGACTGGATGGTGGCCGGGTTGAACTGGGCGGTCACGCCCGCCGGGAGCGTGCCCGTCCTGAGCTGGATCTGCTGGGCGTTGCCGCTCGTGGTCGTGGTGGTCAGCGTCGAGGCGGTGCTGCCACCCGCGTCCACGGACCCCGACGTGGGGCTGAGCGTCAGCGAGAACTGGTCGGGGATCGGCCGGTTGACGGTGAGCGAGTAGTTCTGCGTCTGCGTCTGGGCCGTGCCCTGCGCGATCACCTGGACGGTGTACGTCCCGGGAGCCGCGTTCGCCGCCACGTTGAGGGTCAGCGTGGACGACTGGCCCGACTGGATGGTGGCCGGGTTGAACTGGGCGGTCACGCCCGCCGGGAGCGTGCCCGTCCTGAGCTGGATCTGCTGGGCGTTGCCGCCGGTCGTCACCGTGCTCAGGGTCGTGGCGGCCGAGCCGCCCGGGTCGGCCGCGCCGGAACCGGGGCTCACCTGCAGCGAGAAGGTGTCCGGGTTGGCCACGCAGGTCGGGTCGCTGGTGCCCCGGACGCTCACGGCGTCCCAGGCGGACTTGACCGTGTTGAACTCCACGCAGCTGTTCGGGAACAGCGCCTTGGCGGCGTTGAGCGAGGCCACCCGCGCCTTGGCGTGGGTCCACGGCTGCGTCTTGGCCTGCAGCGTGCCCATGAAGATCTTGCCGGCCTTCTGGATGCCGACGCCGGTCACCGAGGACGGTCCGCCCTGGCAGATCGGGCTGCTCGGCTTGCCGCCGCCGGGGTTGTTGCCCTCGGCCAGCAGGTAGAACCAGTGGTTCTGGGGCCCGGCCGCCGCGTGCACCTCGGTGGTGGGGATCGCGGTGCTGTAGCAGTTGGGGTCGCCGACCTGGGACGGGTTGTACATGTACCGGATCGGGCCGTTCCCGACGAGGTTGACCTCTTCGCCCACCTGGTAGTCCGGCGGGTCGTTCGGGTTGTTGGCGTAGGCCTCGGTCAGTGCGCCGAAGATGTCGCCCGTGGACTCGTTCAGGCCGCCGACCTCGTTGTTGCCGTTGTCGCCGCCGGGGGTGTTGGTGAAGACGGAGTGGCCGAACTCGTGGCCGACGACGTCCATCGGGGTGGCCTGCTGGTTGCCGGCCTGGTTGTGGCCGAAGGTGGTGTACGAGCCGTTCCAGAACGCGTTGACGTCGTTCAGCCCGACCCGGATGGGGAACGAGCGGCCCGTCCCGCTGTGGCCGTTGCGGCCCAGCCAGTCGCGCAGCATGTTCCATTCCATCTGGGCGGCGTACAGCGCGTCCACGCAGGCCGTCTCCAGGTCGGTGCCCGAGCCGTTGCCCCAGGAGTCGCTGCTCTTGGTGTAGGCCGACCCGTTCTGGCCGCCGCACTGCAGGCCCGGCCTGGTGGTGTCCACCATCCGGTACGAGCCGGCGGAGCCGCTGGTGTCGATCGTCACCGTGCCGTTGTAGAAGCCGCGGCCGGTGCCCTCGTGCACCTTGTCGAACTTGTCGATCAGCGAGCCGGAGCGCGCGTCCACGAACACGTCGAGGACGCTGGGCCTGCCGGTGGCCGTCCGCCCGGCGACCTGGACCCGCCAGGCCAGCTTGGGGGTGGCGCTGGTGGCGTGCACGACCAGCTTCGCCGTGGTCACCTCGTCCACCTGCGGCAGGAGGGCTCTGGCGGTGGCCGCCGCCTGCCGGCCCGTGACCGAGGGCTCGGTGCCGACCTTGATCTTCGCGGTCTGGCCGGTGACCACCTGCTGGATCACCTGGCCGGCCCGGTCGGTGCCCACGACGACCTCGCCGCCGTAGACGGGCAGGCCCTTGTAGGTGCGTTCGTAGGTCAGATATTGCAGGCCGTAGGTTCCGGCGACGTTGGACGAGAGAGTGAAGGCGTCGCCGGAGCCCTTGTGCAGGCGTTCGGCGCCGGCGGCGAGTGCCGCGTCGGCGTTCACTTTCGCGCGGTCGCGCGATTTGGGGTCCGCCGGCGCGAACGCCGGGGGTTCGGTCCTGGCGACGGTGGTCGCCGCGGTGGATAAGTGCGCCTTCGAGGTGGCGCCGGCGGCGCCTGTCATCGAGGCGGTAAGGGCCGCCGCCGCTAATACGGCGATCGTGCCCGACTTGAACGTGCTGTTCACTCTGGGTGACTCCTCTCACATGTCCCCGGGGGTGTGGGGATCGAAGGAGCCCTTTGGCTGGGGCTTGCTTAAAGTTGTCACCCAGGGTGGTCAGGCGAACAGCTCACAAATTTCCATAACGCCACGGTATGCCGGGGGAACCGGCACATCCGGGTCCACAAGTCCTTGATCTTCAGCAAATGGACGCTGATATCCTCCGAAAAAGGGCGGGCTCGAAGGGCGGGGAGCGTACGTGCGGCACGCACCGGAGCAGGCAGGCCGGATCCGCGCCTGGGAGCGGGTCGTGCTCGACGCGCCCGGCCTGGAGTTCGAGCCGGCGCGCCCGGAGTTCGAGCCGGCGCCGCCGCGCCCGCAGGGAGGCACGTGTCCCGACGCCGAGTGCGACGGGTGGTCCACCCCGCAGGTGACGCTGCGGTCGGCCTCGGTCCGGGGCGAACGGCACCGCCACCACCGTCGTCCCCGCCAGGACGCCAGCTGCGCCGTGCTCCACGAGGGGACCGGCACCGTGGTGTTCGCCGTGGCCGACGGGCTGTCCGGCGCCTCCGCCTCGACGGTCGGGGCCTCGGAGGCGTGCCGCGCGGCGGTGTGGGCCGTCCATGCCCAGCTCGACGAGGGCGGTTCGGCGCCCGACCTCGTCGCGGCCCTCCGGCACGCGGCCGGGACGCTGCACCGGCAGGCCGCGGCGATGCTGCGGCGCGAGCCCGGCGCGGCGGAGGTCGAGGAGCTGCTGGCCACCACGCTCGTGATCGGCACGGCCGGGGCCGGTGCGCGCGGGGTGGAGGTCTCGCTGGCCCGCGTCGGCGACTCGGGCGCCTGGACGCTCGACCTGGCCGGGCCCCGGTTCCTCCCGCTGTTCGACCTGAAGGCGGACGACGCCGCGGCCCCCGCTTCTGTTCCTGCCGCGGCCTCTGCATCGGCCCCTGCCGCGGCCTCTGCATCGGCCCCTGCCGCGGCCTCTGCATCGGCCCCTGCCGCGGCCTCTGCATCGGCCCCTGCCGCGGTCTCCGCTTCGGCCCCTGCCGCTGTCTCCGCATCGGTGGCTGCGCTGCCGGGTGTGCCCGAGCGGCCCGAGCGGTGGTCCGGCACGCTGACGACCGGGCAGGTCCTGCTGGTGGGCACCGACGGCTTCGGTGATCCGCTGGGCGACGGGGACGGCCGGGTCGGCGCGCTGTTCGCCGAGCACCTGGCCGCGCCGCCGTCCCCGCTGTGGCTGGCGCACCTGCTCGACTTCTCCGGGGAGGCGTTCGACGGCGACCGCACGCTGCTGGCCCTGTGGCCGAGGGACGCGGCCTGATGAGCGACCCGATGAGCGACCCGACGAGCGGCACTGAGCGGGCGGACCTCGTCCTCGGCCGGCTTCTCGGGCAGGGTGGCAGGGGCGCGGTCCACGAGGTGCCCGGCCGCCGGATCAACGGCCAGTTCGAGGTCGCGTACAAGGAGTACGACCCCGCCGTGCTGCCTGGCATCGACGTCGGCGTCCTCACCGAGATGGCCGGGCTGATCGGCCGGCTCCCCGGATGGGACGCGGCCTGGTTGTGCGACAAGGCCGCCTGGCCCGCCGAGATCGTCGTGTCCGGCGGCGCGGTCCGCGGCTTCCTCATGCGGTCGGTGCCCCACCGGTTCTCCTTCGACCTGCGGACGCCTGCAGGAACCGAACGCCGACCAGCCACGATGGAGCTCCTGCTCAACGACGACGCCCACGACGACGCCCACGACCACGCTCATGACGGCGCTCATGACGGCGCTCATGACGGCGCTCATGACGGCGCTCATGACGGCGCTCGTGACGGCGCTCACGTCGGTGGCGTCGGCCGGCGGGTCGGCGATCGCGACCGCCTGCTGCTGCTGGCCGACCTGGCCGACACGCTCGCCCGCCTGCACACGATGGACGTCGTCGTCGGCGACCTGTCGCCCGAGCGCCTGCTGTTCGCCACGGAGGGCTCGCCGGAGTGCTTCCTCATCGGCTGCGACGCGATGCGGCTCGCCGGGGCGGCGGCGTTACCCCAGGTGGAGGCGTCCGGCCGGGAGATCCCCGCCGACGAGCCCGAGGGCACCCCGCAGGGCGACGCCTACGGGTTCGCACTGCTGGCCGTCCGGCTCCTGGCCCGCGACCGGACCTCCACGGACCCCGGCCGGCTGGCCGCCGTCGCCCCGGCGGCGGCCGACCTCGCGGCGGCGGCGCTGCACGGGCCCGCGGACGAGCGGCCGCGTCCGGAGCGGTGGGCGGAGGAACTGCGGCAGGCCGCCTCGTCGGCCACGACCACGCCCACCCAGGCAGCGCTCCCACCACCCCCACCCCTGCCACCGCCACCTCCGCCGTCGCCGCCACTGGTGCCATCGCCGTCATCCCCACCACCGTCACCCTCTCTGCTGCCACCGTCCCCTTCACTTCTGCCACCGCAGGGGCCGCCGCTCCTGCCGCCACCCTCACCACCGCAGGGGCCGTCGCTTCTGCCACCGCCGTCACCACCGCAGGGGCCGCCGCTTCTGCCAACGCCGTCACACTCACCGCTGCCACCGCCAGCGCCACCACCCCAGGGGCCTTCGAGGCCGCCCTTTCCCGGGCCCGCGGGGCCGCCCCCATCCGGGGCGGGCCTCAGCACGGGGATGAAGGTCGCCTTGGGGGCCGGCGTGGGAGTGATCGGCGTGGCGCTCGCCGTGGCGGCCGCGGTGTTCGTGGTCTCGGTGGTGAAGGATCTCGGCCCGGATCGCGGGGACAGCAGGCTGACGGCCGCGTCCGGCTCGCCGGACGCCGTCGCCCCCACGCCGTCGCCGTCGCCGTCGCCGTCCTCGGCCACCCCGTGGCCCAGCGCACAGCCCACCGAGACGCCCACCGAGACGCCCACGCTCGAACCGCCCACCGAGGAGCCGTTCGACCCGGGCGACCTCGACCGCCAGGACACCGACCCGACCCCGCTCACGCCGGGCGCCCTGCTGCCCAGCTCCTTCACCACGGCCAAGGGCGTGCGCTACACCCTCCGGTCCAGCGGCGTGGACAAGTGCCCGGACGCCTACCACGCGGCCAACGTCCGCTCGGTCCTGCGCAAGGCACGCTGCTCCAAGATGGTCAAGGGCTCGTACGTGAACCCCGGAGCCCCCGGGAACAAGCGCATCATGGTCTCGGTGTGGGTCGTGCCGCTGAAGAACGACGGCCGGGCCGACACCGCGTACGCGCGGCTCGACGACGCCTACGCCGACGCCTGGGGGATCGTCTGCCCCAGGAAGGGCCCCGGCTCAGGGCTGTGCCACTCGACGAGCTGGAGCCGGGCCCAGACCTGGGGATGGGTCGGGTACACCCACCGCTACCTGCTGCACACCATGGCCGTCTACACCAACCGCGCCAACTCCACCAGCACCCGGCCGTGGCTCAAGGACGCCTCCAAGGCGGCGTACAAGGCGATCGGCCCCAAGGTCTACCAGGACACGAACTGACCCCGCCGCCGGGCGTCAGTCGCGGCGGTTCAGCAACGAGTGGCGGCGCCCGTAGGCGAAGTAGATCACCAGCCCGATCAGGAACCACACGACGAACCTGAGCCAGGTCAGCGGCTCCAGGAACGTGATCAGCCAGAGGGAGAAGAGCACCCCGATCGCCGGCACCACCGGCATGCCCGGCATGCGGAAGCCGCGCGGCAGGTCGGGACGCCGGTAGCGGAGCACGATCACCGCCGCGCAGACCACCACGAAGGCCAGCAGGATGCCGATGTTGGTCAGCTCCGCCGCCTCCCTGATCGGCAGGAACCCGGCGATGAGCGCGGAGCCGACGCCGACGATCCAGGTCACCCTGGTCGGCACGTGCCGTACGGGGTGGAGCTTGGCGAACCAGGCGGGCAGCAGCCCGTCCCGGCTCATCGCGAACCACACGCGGGTGACGCCCAGCATGAACGTGAACATGACGGTCATGATGCCGACGATGGCGCCGACCGCGATGACGCTGGCCAGCCCGGACAGCCCGACGGAGGCGAACGCCGAGGAGAAGCCGCTCTCGGGGTCGATGTCCTGGTAGTTCTGCATGCCGGTGAGCACGAGGCAGGCAAGCACGTACAGGACCATCGAGATGGCCAGGGAGTAGAGGATGGCCTTGGGCATGTGCCGCTGGGCGTCCTTCGACTCCTCGGCCGCCGTGCTCATGGCGTCGTAGCCGAAGACGGCGAAGAACACGGTGGCCGCGCCGGTCACCGCCCCGCCGAACCCGTAGGGGAAGAACGGCGTGTAGTTGGCGGTCTTGATGTAGAAGAAGCCGACCACGATCACCAGCAGCACCACCGCGACCTTGATCGCGACGACGAACGTCTCGAACCGGGCGGCCGACCGCATCCCGAGGTTGAGCAGGAACGCGATGAACAGGCACAGGATCCCCGCGAACAGGTCCACGACGTGTCCGGGCCCGGTGCCGGGCGCGCCGAGCATCCAGGCGGGCAGGTCGATGCCGAACTGGCCGAGGAGGAAGCCGAAGTAGCCCGAGATGCCGATCGCCACGACCGCGACGATGGCGGTGTACTCCAGCAGCAGGTCCCAGCCGATGAACCAGCCGACGATCTCGCCGAGCACCGCGTAGCCGTACGTGTACGCCGATCCGGCCTTCGGGATCATGCCGGTGAACTCCGCGTAGGAGAACGCGGCGGCGGCGCTGGCGATGCCGGCGATCAGGAAGGAGATCACGACGGCGGGCCCGGCGGTCTGGTTGGCGACGGCGCCGGCCAGCGCGAAGATGCCGGCGCCGATGATGCCACCCACCCCGATCGCGGTGAGCTGCCAGAGCCCGAGCACGCGGTTGAGCTCGCCCTCGTGCTCGGTGGCGATCTGTTCTACCGGTTTGCGGCGGAATATCCCGGACCCGCCGCCGAAGCCTCGCGCAGACGTCATGGCGGGGTCCTGCCCTGACAGCAAGCCCGCCATGCGCATGACTGCAGAAGTCGGACAGACCGGCTCGAAGAAGCCGGTCTGTCCGCGACCTATCCGGCGCGTCCCACGGTGACCTGGGCGCGGGTCTCGGTGGTGTTGCCCGCGCGGTCCACCGCCCGGTACGTGATCGTGTAAATCCGGTCCTGGCCGCCGTCCCGTTCGGCGCGCAGGGCGAAGGAGGTGTCGGCGGTGCCGGTGGCGGCCTCGCGCACGTCGTCCCGGGACTCGCCCTGGGAGCTGGTGATCGAGACCAGGGTGACGGTGACGGGCCCGGCGTCGGACGCCTTCAGCGCCACCTTCACCGGCACCAGCCTGCGGTTCGGCGGCCACAGCCGGGCGGGGTCCGGCCTGACGGTCAGGGTGGGGGCCGTCGCGTCGATCCGGACGGTGACCGACTTCGGCTCCTCGACGTTGCCCGCCTGGTCGGCGCTGCGGAAGGCCAGCACGCTCTCCCCTTCACGGTCCACCCGTACCGGGGCCGTGTAGGGCTGCCAGGGGCCGTCACCGAGCCGGTACTCGGTGCGCGCCACGCCGGAGCCCGCGTCGGCGGCGGTCAGGACCACCTCCACGGGCCCGTCCGACCAGCCGGCGGGCACGCCGGACGCGGTCGTCACCGGAGGCTCGCCGTCCTCGCTCGGCGGGGCGGAGTGGATCTTGAAGCCGTCCACGATGAAGTACGAGCCGTCCTTCTTGACGCCCTTGAGCGTGTGCGGGCCCGGCGCCAGCCCGGTCCTGGTGTAGACGACCTTCTGGTACTCCCGGGTCGGGTTGCTGTTGTCGATGGTGGCGTCGAGCTTGCCGTCCAGGTAGAGGTCGACCTTGCCCTCGTCGGAGTTGACCTGGGCGATGTACTCCACGCCGGTGCCGTGGAAGGCCAGCTCGAAGGAGTCGCCGTCGGTCTGGGTGGCGTGCAGGTCGTCCAGGGTCGAGCCGCCGCCGCCGCGCCGGTCGTTCTTCCAGTCCCAGCCCTGGCCGGTGTAGGTGACGCCGGAGACGTTGTCGATGGTCTCCACGCCGTACGCCTTGGTCAGGCTCAGCTCCGTCAGCGCCTGCGCGCGCCAGACCTTCAGCGGCACCGGACGCCCGGCGGGCGTGCGGTTGTAGACCTGCCAGAAGCTGTCGCGGCCGGTGACCTTGGTCCCGGCGATCTCCCTGATCACGTCGCCGGTGCGCAGCCCCTGCCCGTGGGCGTGGGACCCGGCGGGGACGGCGGCCAGGAACAGGCCGTCATAGTCGGTGAGCCCGACCGAGGACTTCACCTCGTCGCTGTGGATCTCGGTGGCCGTCGCGCCCATGAGCGGCTCGGCCAGGTTGCCGATCGTCATGCCGGTCTCGGGCTCGCGCCAGGTGAGCGGCGGCGGCGTGGGCGCGCCGGGCTTGCCGAACCCGGTCATCGGGAACGGCTGGAAGCCCAGCGCGAGGGCGGGGGAGCCGGCCTTGAGCGTGTAGTCGAGCTTGGCCGGGTCGGCGTACGGGCTCTGCCCCTCGAACAGCGGGTCGGCGACCACCGAGCGGGTGTCCAGCCCGCGGGCCCGCCAGGCGGCGGTGATGTCGGTGACCGGCCTGCCGTTGTTCCAGAACAGGTTGTCGTCGTAGACGGTCCCGGAGGTGGACGGGTCGCTCTGGATGAAGTCGTAGGGGTCGTCGGTGACGAAGATGTTCTTCTCGACGACGTCGCCGTTGCCGGCGTAGGAGACGTGGAAGTGGCCGCCGCCGTTGACGAAGATGTTGCCGCGCACGGTCCTGAAGAAGCCCTCACGCAGCTTCACCCCGCCGTTGAGCAGCAGGTTCCCGGTGACCTCGTAGTTGGAGGAGCCGTCGTCGAGGTCGACGTCCCAGTGGGAGGAGTGCCGGATCCGGTTGTGCCGGATCTTCGTCGTCTCCATCGCGTCGAGCTTGGCGTACGCCTTCTTCCGGGCGTCGTCGGCGGTCAGCGGCCAGAAGCGGTCGCGGCCCCAGCTGTTGATCGGCCCGTGGTCGGAGGTCTCCTTCACGCAGTCGAAGATGTCGTTGTCCTCGATGACGTGGCCGCCCCAGGTGCCGTCGTTGATGTCGACGCAGGCGCGCGGGCCGTCGTGCACGGTGTTGCCGGACACCGTCACCCGGCGGCTCATCGAGATCTGCACGCCCGAGCTCTGCTTCTCGAACCGGCCGTTGCGGGTCATGTGGTTGCCGCTGACGGTGATGTCGCGCGGGTAGTCCTCGGTCTTCGGGCCCGGCGTGGTGTCGGTGATCGTGCGCCGCATGTCGTCCCAGGTGGAGGGCTCGCGGACGGCCGCCGGCGAGCCGACGACCGCGACGTCGCTGGCCCCGGACTCGCGGAACTCGCCGCCGGAGACGACGTTGCCGTCGGCGTACCCGTCCATGAAGACGGCGTTGCCGCCGACCTGGTCGAACCGGGCGTCGCGGATGGTGATCCGCTGGGTGTTCCGCAGGTAGACCGCGCCGGCGCGGACGATGGCCCAGTCGCCGAGCTGCAGTTTCTCGTACGGGCGGCTGAACAGCGTGCGGTGGGTCTGGGTGAAGGTGAACCCGGTGAAGGTGAGGTCGCGCACCGGCGCGGAGGGCGAGTCGCCGACGACCCGTACGAGCTCCTCGCGCTCGGCGGTCTCGACGCGGGCCTTGGCCGGGTCGAGGCCCGCGGGCGGCTGGAGGTAGAGGCGGCCGGCGTCCTTGTCGTAGAACCACTCGCCGGGGGCGTCCAGCTCCTCCAGGACGTTCTCGACCATGCGCTTCTGCGGATGCAGGCCGTCGCCCCGGTTGTTGTCGCCGACCCACTTCAGGATCGGGGCGCCGCCGGCCCCGACGCCGGTCACCTTGAACGAGTTCCCGCCCCATTCGCCCTGGTGCAGCCCGCGGACCAGCGCGGTCGTGGGGTTCTTCCAGCGGGCCAGGACCTGCCGGGTACCGTCGAGGAAGAGCTCGTCGAAGTCGAGGCCCGCGCCGATGTCGGCCACCAGGGTCGCGCCCTGGTACGGGGTCCAGGCGGGGGTCAGCCGGCGTCCGCCGCTGAGCACGACCTGCTCGCCGGCGGCCGCCTCGTAGACGGCCCCGGAGTCGGCGGGGGTGAAGGTGAGGGGCTCGGTGAGGTGGTAGACGCCGCCGCGGACCCGTACCCGGGGCGGCTCCGGCGCGGTGGGCAGGACCGCGCGCACGGCGCGCTGGGCGCGCTCGATCGTACGGAACGGCGCCGCCTCGGTGCCGGCGGCGCCGTCGTCCCCGTCGGGGGAGACGTGGAAGACGGTGCCGGCCGCCTGGGCGGAGGCGGGGGTGAGAGCGGTCAGTCCGGTCGCGGCGAGAGATGCCGCGAGGAGCAGCCGCCAGGGCTTGCCATGGCGCACAAGGGCCTCCAGTCGGGGGATGGCCCTCATTGTGGCCAACCCCTCAGGTGAAGACGATCACGCCAAGGTCACGTTTCATCCGATCAATCAAGTCTCTACAGCTCTCGGTGCGCCGAAAATCGCGATTTGTCCTCCAGGTGATCGGATCTATCGGAAGGGCGACTGTCATGGGAACCGCGGTGGCGCACCACTTCGAGCCCCTGGGACGCGCGTACGTCGCCCGCGACGTGTACGTGTCGACGCATTCGCGTTGTGTGATCTTGTTGGCTGCCCGATGATGCCGGATATGCGCGGACGTGTACTGGTGTGGGGCGGGGCCGCGGTCGCGGTGGCGGCCTTGGCAATGCTGGGCGTCTCCTTCTCGAAAGTGGGCCTGGAGGAGGCGGACAAGCCGGCCGGCTTGTCCGTCGCCGTGGCCGGGTCGGGGCCGGCGGTGTACGGGCTGATCGCGGAGCAGAGGGCCACGGGAGACGGTCGGGCGTATCAGGCCGGCCGCGACATCAACCGACGATGAGCGCGGCAGGCGGACCAGGGCGGGTGATCCAGCAGGCCCACGGCGCCGGGCTGGCCCGGATCTACCAGGCCGCCGGCGACCTGATCGTGTACGGGGGTGCGGAGCCGTACCGGTGGGCGCTCTGGCCCGCTCCGGAGCCGCCGCCGGCGGCGGCCAAGGCGCGGGCGCAGCCCAGTGAGCTGCTGCGGGCCTCGCACGCGCTGGTCGACTTCACCGGCCGCGGGGCCCTCCTGGCCGAGTTGGCACGCTGGCGGGACGCAGACCCCCGGCAGGACGTGGCCGTCCGGTTGATCCATGGGCCGGGTGGGCAGGGCAAGACCCGGCTGGCCGGTCACGTGGCGCAGCGGTGGCGGCAGCGGGGCTGGGTGGTGCTCGCCGCCCACCACCGGCGTGACCGCTCCACCCCCGAGGACTTCGAGGTGCCCGCCTTCGACGGGGCGGGCGGGGTGCTGGTGGTGGTGGACTATGCCGAACGGTGGGACACCGCCGACCTGCTCACCCTGCTGCGTGACACCCGCCTGCCCGGCCGGATGCCGGTGCGGGTGCTGTTGCTGGCCCGCCCGGCGGGCACCTGGTGGGACAGCCTGAACGGCCGCATCCAGCGTGACCTGCGTCTGATGCCCAGCCGTACCGCGCTGGAGCCGCTGGAGCAGGAGGCGGGCATCAGCCGCGGGCGGCTGTTCGCCGCGGCCCGTGACCGGTTCGCCGAGCTGCTGCAGGTGCCCGGCGCGGAGGCGGTGCCCGCGCCGTCCGGGCTGGCACGGCATGAGGCCTATCGGCTGGTGCTGACCGTGCACATGGCCGCCCTGGCCGCGGTGCTGGCCCACGACCGTGGCCAGGCCGCTCCCGCCGATCCGGTACAGGTGTCGGAGTTCCTGCTGGCGCGCGAGCGGGATCATTGGGAGGCGATGGCGTCCCCGCACCGGGAGAAACCGTTGGCGACCTCGCCGGACGCGATGGGGCAGATCGTTTACACCGCCACTCTCACCGGCCGGCTCGGCTACGAGGACGGCAGAGCCGCCCTGACCCGCGCCGAGATCGAATCCACGCAGGCGGCCGGGCAGCTGCTCAAGGATCACGCGCTGTGCTACCCGCCCGCCGCGGCTCCCGGGCCCGCGCCGGGGCAGGCGGCATCGGTGGCTCGGGCCGGCGGCATGGTGTTGGAGCCTCTGTACCCCGACCGGCTGGGTGAGGACTTCCTCGCCCTGTCCACGCCCGGCCACGCCTGCGGGTTCCCCGCTGACCCGTGGGCGGAGAAGGCGCCCGCCCGGCTGCTGGCCGGCCTCCCCGACACCGGTGACGGACCGGACGGCAAGGCGCCTGCGTGGGCGCGTCATGGGCTGACCACGTTGATCGAGGCCGCTCGCCGCTGGCCCCACCTGGCACGACTGCAGGTGTATCCGCTGCTGGCCGAGGCCCCGCACCTGGCGGTGCAGGCCGGCGGCGCCGCGTTGGTCGCGCTGGCCGGCCTGGACGACATCGATCCGAGGCTGCTGGAGACCATCGAGTCGACGCTCCCCAAACAGCGGCAGGTCGATCTCGACGTCGGGGCCGCCGCGGTGGCCTCCCGGCTGGCCGAGGCTCGGCTGGCCGCCACCTCCGATCCGGTCGCCCGTGCCCGGATCCACGAGGACCTGGCCTTCCGCCTTTCCTTCGCGGGGTTGCACGCCCGCGCCGTGGCTGAAGGCCATCAGGCCGTCTGGCTCTGGTACAGGCTCGCCGCGCTGGACTGGGACGCCCACCTGCCCGACCTGGCCATGTCGTTGAGCAACCACGCCCCTCGGCTTGCGGACATCGGGCGGCGGGCCGAGGCGGCGGCCGTCTCGCAGACGGCCGTCAGCGTGCGCCGGAAGTTGGTCGCCCTGAACCGGGACGCCTACCTCCCCAACCTGGCCATCTCGCTGAGCAACCACGCCGTCCGGCTGGCCGAGATCGGGCGGCGGGCCGACGCCCTGCTCGTCTCGGAGGAGGCCCTCACCCTGTACCGGGAGCTGGCCGCGCTGGACCGGGACGCCCACCTGCCCAGACTGGCGATGTCGGTGAGCAACCACGCCCAGCTGTCGGCCGAGATGGGGCGGCGGGCCGAGGCGGCGCCCCTCTCGGACGAGGCCGTCCGCCTGCGCCGGGAGCTGGTCGCGCTGGACCGGGGCGCCCACCTGCCCGACCTGGCCATGTCGTTGAGCAATCACGCCATCCGCCTGGCGGAGACGGGGCAGCGGGCGGACGCGTTGCGCATCTCGGAGGAGGCACTCCTCCTGCGCCGGGAGCTGGTCGCGGTGAACCGGCACGCCTACCTGTCCGACCTGGCGATGTCGGTGGACAACCACGCCATGCTGCTGGCCCGGACGGGGCGGCAGGCGGAGGCCGCGTCCCTCTCGCGCGAGGCCGTCAGCCTGTACCGGGAGCTGGCCGCGCGGAACCGGGACGCCCACTTGCCGGGCCTGGCGATGTCATTGATCAATAACGCCGTGCTGCTGGCCGAGACGGGGCGGCGGGCGGACGCCCTGCGCGTCTCGGAGGAGGCCGTCGGCCTGTCCCAGGAGCTGGTCGCGGTGAACCGGGACGCCTACCTGCCCATCCTGGCCACTTCGTTGCTCAACCACGCGAGCCGGCTGAAGGAGACCGGACGGGCGGCCGACGCCCTGCGCGTCTCCGCGGAAGCCGTCAGCCTGTATCGGGAGCTGGCCGCCCTGAACCGAGACGTCTACCTGCCCAACCTGGCAGCCTCGCTGCACAACCACGTTCGGGGATTGGTGCTGGCCGGGCGGTGGGGCGAAGCCGTGCCCCCCGCGCGAGAGGCGGCGCGCCTGCGCCAGGAACTGGCCGCGCTGCACCCGGACGTCTACCTGCCCGATCACGTCCAGAGCCTCACGGTACTCGGGTACGTGCTGGGCGGCGGGACCCTGTTCCGGGAGGCGGTCGTGCCCTTGGCCGAGGCGTTCGCCGCCGGGCGGCGACTGCCCGGCGACGCGCAGGGCGTCATGGACGAGGTCGTCCAGCTGCTGCGCCGTGCCCATGCCGGTGACCCCGTCGGCGCGTGCGAGGAGTTTCGCAAGGTCACCGGCCAGGACATGCCCGATCGGCTGAAGCAACCGCCCGCCGCCGAGGGCTGAGGAAGCCGCGTCGCCGGCCGCCCGGCGGGCCGGTCGAGATCTTCCGTTCGAGCTTGTGCGAGGACGGCAGGGCGGATGTCGACGATCTGTGCGGATGCCGTCCGGCCGGGCGCCGTCTACTCCACGATCGGCGGGCGGTCGGCGACGCTGACCTTCAGCTGCGCGCTCGACGACACCACGCTCCCCACCGGTGCATCGGCCAGCTTCGCGTCCACGACCACCCCCCGGCGGCCGAGGTAGTCATAGGTCTCGGGGTCGAAGATGTACTCCTCCCTGACCCCGTTGGGCGAGACCATCGCCGCGGCTGTGCCCGTGCGCCCAGCGGCGTCCCGAGCTCCCTTCACCGTCACCACCCCGGGGATCGTGGCCGCCGCGCGGAAGAGCGCGGCCCGCTGCGCGGCGGGCAGGTAGGACTCGTCGAGCAACCCGCCGACCCGGTTCCACGCCTGGTAGTCCTGCAGCCCGTCGTCGGGCACCTGCGTGTAGAGGTGCCTGCGCATGCCCTCGGTGTCGGTCGGCAGCTTGCTGACGTAGGCGTAGTCGTTGCGCAGGAACTCGGCCCGGTCGTCGAAGTCGGCCGCCCGCTCCGGACGGCCGGGCTTGCCCGCCAGCGCCTGCTCCGCCCGTGCGGCCGGCGGAAGGGGGTGCCCCGGATACGGCAGCGGCGCCAGAATCTCCTCCTGCAGGACGCCCTCGACCGCGCTGCCCTCGACCGGCAGCCAGATCGTGCGCTTGGAGCGCGACAGCCAGATCCCCCCGTCCCCTTCGGAGGTGTCCATGCTGCGCGACTCGTAGACGAGGAACTGGCCGGGCCCGGGATGCAGCTCCGGACGGCTGCCGGCGCGTTCGGCCGCCCGCGACAGCACCTCCACGGCCGCGACCGTGCGGATCATCGGCGGGGCCGGTGCCGGGACGGGCGGGCTCTGGACGACGAACACCGCCGCCCCCACCGCGGCCGCCAGCCCCCCCGCCACCGCGGCGCGCAGCGCGAGGCGGCGCAGGCCGGGGCGGGCCGGGGCCGACATGCCGGCCATCAGGCGCTCCGCCTCGGCCCGCAGGTCCTCCTGCACGGGGACCTCGGAGCGGAAGTCGTTGAGCTCAGCCAGCTCATCCATGGCGAACCTCCTCGATGACGAGTGCTGTGGGGTCGGTCCCGCCCAGTTCCCGCCGGATCTTCGCGCGGGCCCGGTTGACGCGGGAGCGGACCGTTCCGACGCGGATGCCGAGCGCCTCGGCGGCTTCGGGGTAGCTGAGACCGCCCCAGGTCACCAGGAGCAGCACGTCGCGGTGCCCGGCGGGCAGCGCGGCGAGCGCGGCGGCCAGGCGCTGCCGCACGGCCTGAGCGCTCAGTCGTTCGTCGCTGCGCGCGGTGAAGGGTTCGGTGACCGGGTCCACACCGGTGCGGGCCAGCAGGTTCAGCTGCCTGGCCTCGGTGCGCTTGTGGCGGCCGATGAGGTTGGTCGCGATGCCGTACAACCAGGGCAGGGCGTTGTGCCTGGCCAGGTCGTAGCGGCCACGCTGGCGGAAGGCGGCGAGAAAGGTCTCCGCCACCACGTCCTCGGCGACGCCGGGCCCGAGGCGGCGGACGACGAATCTCTTGATCTCAGGCGCGTGCCTGCGGAAGATCTCCGCGAACGCCTCGGGCTCCTGCCGGGACCGCGCGAGGACGGCGGAATCGGCGGGGCTCGTCTCTGACATGCTCTGGCCTCTCGGCTCACGGATGGGACACCCCCACTTGCCCGCTCGCGGCCGACCGGTTCCCGTCATCAGGCAGCATGCCGGATTTCCTGACGCCACAGCAGCTCACCCCAGGGCGGGGGCGGCGAGCCGTTCAGGACGGCTCGCCGCGGGGCGCGGGGGAGACCCTTCCCGATCAGACGCGCGTCGAGGTGGAGGCGTACCCGCCGCCGCCGGGGTAGACCCACTCGCCGGTGAGCGTGGTGCCGTCGGCGTCGAAGGCGCCCTCGTAGTAGGCCGGGCCGCCCTTGGCCCCGGCCCAGATGGTCAGCCTGTCGCCCGCCGGCTCGTAGACGTAGTCGAAGGTGTTGCCCGCCGAGTCGTAGTAGCGGGACACCACGTCCGTCCCGGCCGGCTCACCGAACGGACGCAGGTTGCCGATGATCTCCATGCCGGTGACCGGCTCGCCGAACTGGGTGAGCTCGACGTGCTGGACGAGGAAGAACCGTCCGGGCAGCCACTCGTAGCGCACGGTCCCCTCCGCGCCGCCGGTGACCTTCCAGGTGCCGACCAGCCGGTCCAGGGCCTTCAGCTCGGGGCTGGGCTGCGGGGTGTCGATCATGTCGTCCTCCTCTGTGGTTGTTTCGCCGGTACCTCGGAGCCCCCTGCCGGGCTTTGACACGAAATCGCTGTGACGTGAATCACACTCGACCGGCGTCAGAAATCCCGACCCGGGTCCGAGGTAGCGAGCGAGAACCCACCGACAAGGAAGGACGTCATGACCGCCACCGCCACCGGCGTTCCCGCCCATCGAACCGCCCGGACGTCCCGACGCCTGCTGCTGGCCGGGGCGCTGGCCGGGCCGATCTTCTTCGCCTCGGCCACCACGCAGATGCTCACCCGTGCGGGCTTCGACATCACCCGGCACCCCATCAGCCAGCTGTCCACCGGCGACCTGGGGTGGATCCAGATCCTCACCTTCGTCCTCGCGGGGACGGGGGCGCTGGCGCTGGCCGTCGGCGTCCGGCGCACGCTCACCGAAGGGGTCGGGCGGCGGGTGCTGCCGATCCTGGTGGGCGTCTTCGGCGCCGGGCTGGTGGCGGCCGGGATCTTCACCATGGACCCCGAGAAGGGCTTTCCGGCCGGGACCCCCGAGGGGCCGGTCGCGCAGATGTCCCGGGATCGCGCACTCCGCCGCCGCCGTCGTGGCCTTCACCGCGCTGGCCGTCGCGGCCGTCGTGATGAGCGTCCGGTGCGCCCGCCGCCGGTCGGCGCCGCCCGCCGTGCTGAGCGCCGTCGCCGGGCTGGTGCTGCTGGTGCCGATGTCGCCCGGCCACATGAGCATCCAGATCGCCGTGAACGGCCTGGTCGCCTTCACCTGGACGACCGTCCTCGCGGTGTCGCTGCGGCGCGCCGCCTGAGGCGGCCGTAAAATCGGCTGCGACGATCAAGGGATTCACCATGAAATACCTGCTGCTCGGCTACACTCCGGCCGCCGCGTGGGACGCCGCCACCGCCGGCGTCCCCTCCGAGGAGGCGCTGGCCGCCTTCGCGACCTACCAGAAGCTGGAGCGGGAGCTGATCGCCTCCGGCGAGCTCGTCACCAGGGAGGGCCTGGGACACCCGGCGGTCAGCACCACCGTCCACCGCGACGGTGACAGGGTGGTCGCCACCGACGGTCCCTTCGCCGAGCTCAAGGAGGTCCTGGCCAGTTTCGCCGTGATCGACGTGACGGGCGAGGAGCGCGCCGTCGAGATCGCCGCGCGCATCGTCGAGGCGCTCGGCGAACCGGTCGAGATCCGCCCGATCATGGGTGCGGACTTCGCGACGTGAACCGCGAGATCGAGCACCTGCTGCGCACCGAGGCGCCGCAGGTGCTCGGCGCGCTGGTCCGCCGCTTCGGCCGGTTCGACGTCGCCGAGGACGCGGTGCAGGAGGCGCTGCTGACCGCCGGCCGGACCTGGCCGATCGAGGGCGTCCCGGAGAACCCGCGTAGCTGGCTGATCCGCGTCGGATACCGGCGCATGGTGGACCTGATCCGCTCCGA
The DNA here is from genome assembly GCF_040630865.1 of Nonomuraea sp. NPDC005730. NCBI lineage: Bacteria > Bacillati > Actinomycetota > Actinomycetes > Streptosporangiales > Streptosporangiaceae > Nonomuraea > Nonomuraea sp. NPDC005730. The sequence goes on along the minus strand of NZ_JBEXYK010000022.1, from coordinate 63,482 downwards.
CCAGGCCCGCCACCGCCGCGAGCTGCGGGCCGGAGTGGCCGACCTGGCCATGCAGGAACCCGAGCGCCGGGCGCACCCCGCAGGCGACAGCGACGACAGCCTGACCCTGCTGCTGCTGTGCTGCCATCCCGCGCTGGACCCCACCTCCCAGGTGGGGCTCACGCTGCGCGCGGTCGGCGGCCTGACCACCGCCGAGATCGCACACGCCCACGGCACGACCGAGCCCACCATGGGCGCCCGGATCAGCCGCGCCAAACAACGGCTGGCCCGCGCCGGAGCCCGCTTCACCCCACCCACCGACGCCGACCGCGACAGCCGCCTGACCGCCGTGATGCGGGTGCTCTATCTGATCTTCAACGAGGGCTACACCGCCACCGCCGGCGACCGCCTCGCCCGCGTCGACCTGACCGGCGAGGCCATCCGGCTGACCCGCATGCTCCACGCCACGCTCGGCGACGACGCCGAGGTCACCGGCCTGCTGGCGCTGATGCTGCTCACCGAGTCCAGGCGCGCCGCCCGCATGGACGGCGGGGACCTGATTCCCCTGGACGAGCAGGACCGCACCCGGTGGGACCACGACCTGATCGACGAGGGCACCGCTCTCATCGACGGCGTCTGGAACCGCGACCGGACGGGCCCCTACCAGCTTCAGGCCGCGATCGCCGCCGTGCACTCCGCGGCCTGCGCACCCGACCGGACCGACTGGGCCCAGATCGCCCTGCTGTACGTGTGGCTCGAACGGCTCACCCCCACCGCACCGGTCCAGCTCAGCCGGGTGGTGGCGGTGGCCCACGCCTACGGACCGGCCCGCGGCCTGGCGCTCCTGGACGACCTCAACCGCCGCCACCACCTGGACCGGCACCCGCTCACCAGGCAGCGGGAGCACGCGGTCCGCGCCCACCTGCTCCAGATGACCGGCGACACCACGCGGGCAGCCGCGCTCTACCGCCGGGCCGCCGGCCTGACCGCGAACCAGGTCGAGCAGCGCTACCTGCTCGGCAAGGCCGGCGATCTCAGCTGACCAGCCTCGGCGTGCCTCGTCGGTGTGGTGGAGCAGTCTCCTGCCCTGGTCGAACAGGGTGACGTAACCCAGGGAGTCGTTCAGCCGGCTGATGGCGAACGACGCGTTGTAGCGCGGTTCAGGGTTCGACCGGCGGAGGCGCCGCCTTGGCGGGGTCATGCAGCGGAACGAACCTTTCCGCTTGTCCTTCTACGGTAAGGGGAACGCACCGAGGAGGAATTCGTGATCGAACTGTCGTGGCCGCAGGTCAGCGCGCGGCGTCTGGAGCGGGCGCATCTGGCCGCCCCCGCCGCCGACAAGGACCAGGCCGCCGTCGTGGCCGCCATGTGCGGGGCGCAGGCCCAGGTCATGTCCGCGGCCGAGCTCTCGATCGGCCTGCGGTTCGACGGTGTCACCCGCGCCCACGTACGCGAGGCGTTGTGGGACGAGGGGACCCTGGTCAAGACGCACGGGCCGCGCGGAACCGTGCACCTGCTGCCGGCGGGCGACCTGCCCATGTGGCTGGGCGCCCTGTCGTCGCTGCCCGCGGGGCCCGGCGGGGCCGAGGGCGTCCGGCTGACGGCGGAGCAGACCGACCAGGTCGTCCAGGCCGTCCGCGACGTGTTGTCCGGGGCCGACATGACGATCGACGAGCTGAGCGACGCGGTCGTCGCGGCCACCGGGCCGTGGGCGGGCGACCTGGTCATGCCCGCGTTCCAGGGCATGTGGCCGCGCTGGCGGCAGGCGATGGCCACGGCGGCGCACCGCGGCGCGTTCGTGTTCGGGCCGGTCCGAGGGCGCAAGGTCACCTACCGCGCCGCGCCGGACGCCCCCGTGCCGCCGGACGGGCGGGCCGGCCTGGTCAGGGCCTACCTGGCCGCGTACGGGCCGGCCACCCCGGCGCAGTTCGCCCAGTGGATCGGGGCGCCGGCGCGGTGGGCGGCGGAGGCGTTCGCGGCGGTGGAGACCGAGGAGGTGTCGTTCGACGGGCGTCCGGCCCGGGTGCTGGCGGGGGACACGGCGGTGCCGGACGGGCCGCCGCGCGGCGTGCGCCTGCTGCCGTACTTCGACGCCTACCTGATCGCGGGCCGGCCGCGCGAGCTGCTCTATCCGGGACCGGCCTGGCAGCGGGCGTTGTCCGGCGGGCAGGCGGGCAACTTCCCCGTGCTGCTCGTGGACGGCGAGGTGCGCGGGGTCTGGCACCAGCGGCGCTCCGGCAGCCGGATCGACGTCACGGTCGAACTGCTGTCCGGCCTGACCGCCGCCCAGCGCGGCGAGCTCGACGAGCAGGTGGAGCGGGTGGGGGAGATCCTGGAGGGCAGGCCACGCCTGACCCTCGGCCCGGTCACCGTAGGGGCGCACGCCTGACCGAGTGCCCGGGGCACGGTAGGTGCGCGCGCCTGACCGCCGGCCCGGTGGCCGCGGGGCGCACGCCGGGTCGCGGCTGGACATAGTGTCCGAACTGGACATAGCATCCGAGGTGTGACAGAGACGGATGACCGCGTGCGGCTGTGGTCGCCGGTGTGCGAGGCGGTGGCCGCGCTGCTGGCCCCGTACGCCGAGGTGGTCCTGCACGACGTCCGCGGCGACCAGGTCCTGGGCGTGTGGAACCCGATGTCCGGGCGCGGCCCCGGCACCCCGTCGCTGCTCGGCGAGCTCGACCGGCTCGACCCCTCGCCCAACGGCGTCTACGGACCCTACGAGAAGCTGCTGGCCGACGGGCGGCGGCTGTCGTCGGTGAGCGCCGTGCTGCGCGACCCCGGCGGCGAGCCGTCCGCCGTGCTCTGCGTGAACCTCGACCGCACCCCGCTGGAGCAGGCCGCGGCGCTGCTGGCCGCGTTCGCCGCGCCGTCGGCGTCCCGTCCCGAGGCGCTGTTCGAGCACGACTGGACCGAGCGCGTACAGCAGATCGTCGGCGCCTACGTCCGCGAGCACGGCCGGCCGGTGGAGCGGCTGACCCGCGAGGACCGCCTCGCCGTGCTGGCCGAGCTGGACCAGGCCGGGATCTTCACCGTCCGGCGGGCGCCGTCCGTCGTCGCGGGGGCGTTGCGGACTTCCCGCTCCACCCTCTACGCCCTGCTCGCCGAGCTCAGGAGGAGCCGACCGTGACCCCGCTTCCCGACTTCCGGCTGGAGGTCTACTTCTCCCGCTGGGAGTTCACCGCCCGCCACCACCTGGCCGCCTCCGACGCGCAGACCATGACCATGGCCGAGCTGCTCGCCCTGGCCGGCGACGACGACAGGCACGCCTGGGAGACGCTCTCCCTCGGCTACACCGAGACCTTCGGCGACCCGGGGCTGCGCCAGGCGGTCGCGGACACCTACGAGCGCGTCGGCGCGGACGACGTGCTCGTCTTCGCGGGCGCCCAGGAAGCCCTGTACCTGGCCATGCAGGTGCTGCTCGGCCCCGGCGACCACGCCGTGGTGGTCACGCCCTGCTACCAGTCCGCCGAGACGGTGCCGATGGCGTTGTGCGAGGTCACCGGCGTCGCGCTCGCCCCCGCCCGCGACTGGGCGCTCGACCTCGACGCCGTGGAGGCCGCGATCCGGCCGAACACCCGCGTGGTGTCGGTCAACTTCCCCAACAACCCGACGGGCAAGGTCATCGGCGCGGCCGACCTCGCCCGGCTGGCCACGCTGTGCGAGGAGCGCGGCATCCACCTGTTCAGCGACGAGGTCTACCGCGGCCTGGAGCTCGACCCCGCCCGTACGCTGCCGCAGGCCGCCGACCTGTCGCCGGCGGCGCTCTCGCTGAACGTCACCTCCAAGTCCCTCGGCATGCCCGGCCTGCGCATCGGCTGGATCGCCTGCCGCGACCGCGAGCTGCGCGCCCGCCTCGAACGCGCCAAGCACTACACGACCATCTGCAACTCCGCGCCCAGCGAGATCCTCGCCCGCATCGCGATCAGGGCACGGGACCGCATCCTGGAGCGCAACCGCGGGATCATCGCCGCCAACCTGCCGCGTTTCGAGGCGTTCTTCGGCGAGTTCGGCGACCTGTTCGAGTGGCGGGCGCCGGACGGCGGCTGCGTCACCTTCCCCCGCTACCTGGGCCCGGACGGCGTCGAGGCGTTCTGCGCCGAGCTGGTCGAACGGGCCGGCGTGCTGCTGCTCCCCGCGGGCGTCTACCGCTCGGAGCTCACGTCCACGCCGGACGACCGGTTCCGCCTCGGTGTGGGCCGCGCCGACCCGGAGCCGGGCCTGGCGGCCTGGGCGTCCTTCCTCAAGGGGCGCTGACCGGCCCGGCGTGCGGATCGGTCCGCTCGACGGCGGCCTGCACGCCGTCGAGCAGCACGGTGAGCCCGACCGTGAACGCCTCGTTCACCTGGTGCTCCAGGTATGGCGCGCCCTCGCCGGGGACATTGGGCTCGCTCTCGACCCAGGCCACCATGGGGAAGCGGGCCGCGAAGCCCGGCGCGACCTCCTCCAGCAGGTGGGAACGGGTGTGCCACCACTCCTCGTCCGACACGCCGGTGGCCGACGGGGCCTGCCGGGACTCGGCGACCGTCCGGGCCGCGCCGCGGACGAAGTCGAACAGCAGCGACACCACGCCGCGCAGCGCGGGCGGGCGCAGGCCGGTCTCGCGCAGGATCGCGACCAGGCTCTCCAGCAGCGCGAACTCGTTGGGGCCCAGCACCGGCCGGGCCTGCGACACCTGGAGCACCCAGGGGTGGCGCTGGTAGAACTCCCACAGGTGCCCGGCCCACGCGGTGACCGCCGGCCGCCAGCCCCCGGCCAGGTCGTAGGCGGTGGGCAGCTCGCCCAGGGCCTTGTCGTACATGAGGTCCACCAGCTCGCCCTTGCTGGGGACGTAGGTGTAGAGGGCCATGCCGGTGCGGCCCAGCCGTTCGCCGACCTTGCGCATGGACAGCGCGGCCATGCCCTCGGCGTCGGCGACGGCGATGGCGGCGTCGACGATCAGGTCCACGCTCAGGCCCGGCTTGGGGCCGGGACGCGACTCGCCCGGCTCCTCGGTCCGCCACAGCAACGCCATCGAACGGCGCGCGTCCCCCTGCCCGGCGAAGACGACCACGGTACGACTCTCCTCTGCCCCGGAACTCTTTACGGCAGAAGATATCAGCGCTCTGAGTGGTGGAAGGGGGGCGTGCGTCGATCCCGGCGCTCCGCGGGGGCGCCGGGATCGAGGTGGGTGAGGGCGCCGGCCCTAGCCGCCGACCCCCACGCCCGCGCCGGGGCCGTAGCCGTGGCCGATCCAGTTGCCGTTGCCGCTGCCCGGCCAGTTGTGGCGGCCGTGGTCGTTCCTCCAGCCCCAGCCGTCGTCGGAGTCGTGCCCGTGCTCGCCGCCCTTGCAGGCGTCGGCGTCACGGGTGCCGGCGAACCGGCCGTACTTCGTGACGTGGTGGTACGTGGAGTCGTCGTTCGTTCCGAGGCTGCAGTTGTCCGGGTGCCAGTGCCTCTCGTCGGACCAGGCGTCCGCGGCGGCCACGCCGGCCATGCTGAACACCGCGGCCGCGACGAGCAGTGCACCGCCGGCGGCGATGAGGTTACCTCTCATGAGCTCCCCCTGTAATCACGAAGTGACATCGGCCATCACTATACGTAGCGATCTTGGACGCCCTCCGCAGCGCCACACCCGGTTTCCCCCAACAGCGGGCCCCCTACCAGCAAACTCCCGGACACCCGCTACCCCGGCCTGGCAAGGGCGCACTGGCCTTCCCGCGAGTCATCCGTTCTCCGGGACGAGCAGCACCTCGGCCCCCATCGGCAGGTAACCGGCGGCGAGGAAGGCCCGTACGCTCGCGGCGTTGCCCGGCGCGATCTGCGCCCACAGCGGGCCGGGCGTCAGATGCCGGGCCGCCGCGGCCAGCGCCCTGCCGAGCCCGCGCCCGCGGTGCTCGGGCTCCACCTCGACGGCCGCCTCCCAGCGGCCCGCCACGCCGCGGCCCAGCGTGACCAGGCCGGCGCCGTCGCCGGTGACCCACACGCGCACGGCGTCCCGGTAGCGGCGGGCCCGGACGACGCGCGGATGGTCGCCGGCGGCGAGCTCCTCCAGCGGGAGCGGGGGCGGCCCGGGGGCAGGTGCGGCCAGCGCGAGCAGGTCGAGATTGCCGGTCCGCCTGCCGGTCGCGGCCTCCATCGCCGTCAGGAACGCCGGCATGAGCGGCGCCGACAGGTCCCCGGCGGGCAGCAGCGCGTGCACCCGAGCCGGGTCGACGTCGGCGAAGACCACCGTGTGGGCGGTGAAGGCGATGATCCCCGCGTCGCGCTCCGACGGCTGGGGGAGGACGGTCACGCTGCCGTCGGGGGCGGGCGGGCGGCCCGCCGCCGCGTCCGAGAGAAGGTCGGCCAAGGTCTCCATGCCCTCATTCCAGCAGAACGAGTTCCAGCAGAACGAGTTCCAGCGGAACTAGTTCCAGGGGGACGATCAGGCCGAGGAGACGCCCCCGTCGGCCGCGGACCGTACGGCGGCCAGGTAGGCGTGGATGGCGTCCCGGTTGCGGGACAGGCAGTCGATGCGCTGCTGGATGCGGCCCGCCTCCGCCCGCAGCAGCTCGGCCAGTTCGGGCGTCAGGCACTCCGGATGCAGGTGGATCTCGTCCGGCCTGGTCAGGAACGGCAGGATGCGGCGGATGATCTCCGTGGTGAGCCCGGAGTCGAGCAGGCCGCGGATCTGCTGGACCCGGTACACCGCGGACTCGGGATAGTCCCGGTAGCCGTTGACGGCGCGGTCGGGGTGCAGCAGGTCCTGCTCCTCGTAGTAGCGGAGCATGCGCGTCGGCACGCCCGTACGCTGGGACAACTGTCCGATTTTCATGCTTTCCTCGGGAGATTTGCCTTCACACTGATGTGAAGGTTTCAGCATAGACGGCATGTCTCCTGCGAAACTCCCGTGGGCGGGGCTGCTCGCGCTGTTCACGGCGGCGTTCACGGCCGTCATGACCGAACTCCTCCCGGCGGGCCTGCTGCCGCAGCTCGCCGTCGCCCTCGGCGTGCCGGAGGGAACGGCCGGGTTCCTCGTGACCGCCTACGCGGTCGCCTCCTTCCTGGCCGCGATCCCGCTGACCGCGATGCTGCGCGGGCTGCCCAGGCGGCAGGTGCTGGTGGCCGCGCTGCTCGGGTTCGCGCTGCTCAACGCGGTCACGGCGGTGTCGTCGTCGTACGCGGTGACGTTCGCGGCGCGGGTGGGCGCAGGGGCGATGGGCGGCATCCTGTGGGCCATGCTCGTCGGGTACGCCGCCCGCATGGTCCCCGCCGAGCGCCGCGGCAGGGCCATCGCGATCGTCTCGGCCGGGATCACGGTGGCGCTGTGCGTCGGCATCCCGGCGGGGACGCAGCTCGCGGCGGCCGTCGGATGGCGCGCGGCGTTCGGGTCGCTGTCGGCGGTGGCGGTGGTCCTGGTGGGCTGGGTCCTGTGGAAGGTGCCGCCCTTCCCCGGCGAGCCGGCGGCGCGGCGGGTGCCGTTGCGGCGGGTCGCGGTCGTCCCTGGCGTCAGGACCGTGTTGTCGGTGACGGCGCTGGTGCTGCTGGGGCACCAGGCGATGTACACGTACCTGGCGCTGTTCGCGGAGCGGGCGGGGTTCGACCGGCCGGGGACCGTGCTGCTGGTGTTCGGCGTGGCCACGGTGGCGGGCATCTGGGTGGTCGGCGCGGTGATCGACAGGCGCCCGCGGGCGACCCTGCTCGCGGTGCTGGCCGCGGTGGCCGCGTCCATGACGGCCCTCGGTCTGTCCGCCGGGTCCGCCGGGGTGCTGCTGGGCGCGGTCGCGTTGTGGGGGGCGGCGTTCGGGGGAGCGCCGACGCTGCTGCAGACCGCGCTGGTCACGGCCTCCGGCCCGGAGAACGCCGACGTGGCCACGTCGATGCAGACCACCGTCTACAACGCGGGCATCGCGGCCGGGTCGCTCGCCGGAGGGCTGGTGCTGGAGGGCGCGGGGGCGGGCGCGCTGCCGTGGACCGCCCTCCCGGTGGCGGTCGCCGCCCTCGCGGTCGTGGCCGCCGCCCGCCGGCACGCCTTCCCGGCCCCCCGTCACCTCGTTGCTGGAAGCCGTGCCGTCAGAAGCCGTGCCTCGACAGCGGCGGCACCAGCTCCCGCTCCTCGTACGACAGGTGGGACAGCAGCGCGTCGCTGAGCAGGTCGACGGCGGCCCGCAGGTCGCCCAGGCCGCCGGGCTCGCCGACGAAGGCGACCAGCGTCCGGTCCACCCGTTCGATGATCTTGTGGATCGCCTCGTGCTCCTCCTGCAGCCGGTCCAGGACGGGGGCGAGCCCCGGCTCGGCGCGGCGCAGCTTCGGGAAGACCATGCTGTCCTCGCCGGTGTGGTGCATGGTGACGAGCCTGCAGTACGACTCGCAGTACGCCCCCAGCGTCCAGTTGTTCTGCCGCATCGTCATGGTCGCGATCTGCGAACGGGCCGCCCCCGCGTCGATCGTGCCCGCGGCCACCTGCTCGACGAGGTCGCGGAGCTGGGCCAGCTCGGCGCGCAGGTGGTCGTGCACGTCCACGAGGTGCTGCCCGGCGGCCTGCTCCTGGGGGGTGTACCGGCGGCCGGGGTCGGGGTCGGGCGCGGTGGGCCTGGTGGCCTCGTCCCAGACCTGGATCGCGGCGCGGGTTCCGGTGGGGGGTTCCGGTTCCGGTGAGTGCCCGCGTCCGGCGGCGACCAGCTCCCGTACGGCCGGGGCGGTCTCGGCGGCGAAGCGCTCGATCTCCCGCGGATCGCCGGACATGAGGATGAAGACGCTCACCCCGTGGACGAGCGCGAGCTCGGCGAGCTGCGCGGCGGGCAGCGGGCCGCCCAGGTTGAGCAGCCGCCGCACGTCGGACGGCGACCGCCCGGCCTCCAGCGCGGCCTCGTCGATGACGGCGTTGCCCTCGCCGAGGGCGGCGACGTCCTGGAAGCGGGGGAGCGAGGGCAGCCAGCCGTCGGCCAGCCGTCCGGTGAGCCGGAGCATGCGCGGCTTGTAGGCCCCGAGCCAGATCCCGATGTCGTGGGCCGGTCGCGGGCCGCGCTTGAGCCCGTCCACCCGGTAGTGCTCGCCGCGGTGGTGGATGCCGCCGCGGGTGCCGGTGTCCCAGACCGCGCGGATGATCCCGATGCCCTCCTCCAGCGCGGCCACGGCCTCGGACGGGGTGTGCCGGGGGCCGCCCATGGCCTCGATGGCGTCCCGGTAGCCGCCCGCGCCGAGCGCCAGCTCGAACCGGCCGTGGCTGAGCAGGTCGAGGCTGGCCGCCGCCTGGGCGAGCACGGCCGGCGGGCGCAGCGGCAGCGGGTGCACGTTGCCGGCCAGCCGGATGCGCTCGGTGCGCGCGGCGACGAAGCTGAGCAGCGTCCAGGTGTCGAGGAGGGCGGGCTGGTAGGGGTGGTCCTGGAAGGTCACCAGGTCCAGCCCGGCGCGCTCGGCGAGCTGGGCGAGGGCCACGACCTCGTCCGCCTGCCCGGCGGCCGGGACGAGGTTGGCGCTGAACTGCAGGTCGTGACCGTAGTCGGGCATGAGGGGCTCACCCATTGGTTGGTTGTACGAACTGTTGGCGTCGCGAAGTAAATTTAGTTCGTGTCGCCAACTACTGTCAATTACACTGGGCGCATGGTCGCCACCGAAGCCCCGGCTCTGAGCCTCACCGAGGCGCTCGTCCGCCTGGCGCACCTGGTCGAGCAGGTCTACGGCGAGGTCAGCAGGGAGCACGACCTGACCCCGCAGCAGGCCCAGCTCCTCTGCCTGCTGGTCAACGGGCCCATCGGGATGACCGGGCTGACCCGGGCGCTGCGCCTGGAGAAGTCGAGCCTGACCGGGCTCGTCGACCGCGCAGAGAAGCGCGGGCTGGTGGCCCGGGTGCGCGACGCGCGTGACCGCCGCGCCTGCCTGATCGAGCTGACCGCGTCGGGCGCGGAGACCGCGGTGCGCGCCCACGACGGGGTGGCGGCCCGCCTGGAGACGCTGGCCGCCGGCCTGCCCGCGCGCCACCGCGACCTGCTGGCCGCGGCCATCGGGGAGATCCTGGCCGAGGACACCGCCCGTACCGGCCGCACCTGGGGCCGCCTGGAGCCCGGCCGCTGATCGGCCCCTGGTCAGAGGGGCGGCCGTCAGGGGCGGGGGAAGACCTCCGCGAGGAACGACGTCAACGCCGCCGTCACCTGTTCGGGACGTTCGAGGGGCGCCAGGTGGCCGGTCTCGGGCAGGTCGAGGCGGCGCGCGCCCGGAATGCCCGCCGCCAGGATGTCCGACACCTCCTGGATGCCCGGCACGTCCGACAAGCCGTTGATCACCAGCGTGGGCGCGGCGACCTCGCGCAGCCGCCCCACGGCCGGCGGGGACAGGAACCGCTCCGACGACCTGGGCCCGGTCCAGGACCGCTGGAACACCAGGGCGCACATCTCCACCGCCGCCTCCCACACCGCGCCGGGCAGCGCGTCGCGGCTCCGGCCGGGCCCGGCGACCTGCCAGGTCGTGTGCGCCTCCGCCATCGCCCGCACGTCACGTGGATCGACGCCGGTCGCCCCGCCCTCGCGGTAGCGGGCCAGCCGGTCGGCGGGCACCGAGGAGTGCACGCGTTCGCGGGCCTGCGCCAGCATCTCCGGCGGCCACCGGTGGCCGGCCAGGCCGGAGCCGATCAACGCCAGTGCCGCCACCCGGCCGGGCGCGGCCAGGGCGGCCTCCACGGCGTACGCGCCGCCCATCGAGCACCCGACCAGCGCCGCCCGCCCGACCTCCAGCGTGTCCATCAGCTCCAGCAGGTCTTCGTGGTGGCACACCTCGCCCTCGGCGTCGCCGGACCCGCCGTGGCCGCGCCGGTCGTAGCGGATCACCCGATGACGCCGCGACAGCGCCGCGAACTGGTGCTCCCACATGCGCCGATCGGCCACCCCGGCATGGACCAGCACGACGGCGTCGCCCGACGCGGGCCCGGCCTGGTCATAGGCGATCTTCATCCCCGCAACCTACTCCCGCAGGGGTGCGGGAGCGGGTCGCGTTCGCCACGGGCTCAGCGTCAGGCGTAGTCGGGGGTCATGACGGCGGCCAGGGTCAGGTGGGGGGCGGCCTGCTCCGGGTGGCCCTGGCGGTGCAGGGTACGGCCGAGGAGGTGGCGGGCGTAGGAGTCGTCGGGCGTCTCGGCGACCAGGCCCTCCAGGGCCGTACGCGCCCGGCCGAGCTGGGCCGAGGCGAAGTACGCGCGGGCCGCCAGCAGCCGCACCCCGCGATCCGCGCCGTGCTCGTCGAGCAGCGGGCGCAGCAGCGTGAGCGCGCCGAGCGGGTCGCGCTGGTCGAGCAGCGACTCGGCGTGGCGCAGGCGCTCCACCTCGGCGGGCAGCCGCCGGACCGGGCGACCGGCGGCGTCGGCCAGGAAGTCCCTGATCACGTCCGGCGGCTGGGCTCCGGCCAGGGCGCGGCCGCCCGCCACGATGGTCGGCGACGTGCGCACGCCCTTGGCCTTGCCCGTGAGCAGCAGCTCACGCACCAGCTCGGCGCCCCGGCCGTCCCACGGCACCCCGGTGTCGGCGGCGATCGCCGACAGCACGGCCGGGTCGCCGATGTCGAGGGTCTCGACGAAATGGGCCGACAACACCCGCTCGACCACGGCCGACTGCAGCGCCGCGCCGCCCGTCTCGTACGCCACGGCGATCAGCCGGTGCGCCTCCAGCGTGTTGGGCCGCCAGGCCGCGCCCCACTGCTGCCCGAGCCCTTCGTCGGCGGCGAGGCCGGCCACCCGCGCCCGGTTGCCGGCCGGGGACAGGCCGGGCGAGCAGACCTGAAGCGCCTCCTCGACCATGGGGTCGCTCAGCACCTCCGCCAGCGGCTCGGCCTTCGCCGGCGCCGACGGATCGATCTGGAACGGCCGCCAGACCACCTCGACCGGCTCACCCGCCCAGGAGGCGAGGGCCTTCTCCAGCCGCCGCTTCCCGATGTGGGCCCATCCACAGACCATGTCCGCCCAGACTTCGATTCGCATGACCGGCAATCTATGCGACAACTGTCGATTAGTCAACATGTGTCGTATAGTGGCGGCGTGAACCCGGATGATCCGCGCGCGCGGCGTACGCGCGCCCGTCTCAAGGCCGCCGTGCTGGAGCTGGCCGCCCGGCAGGAGCTGGGCAGCATCACCATGTCCGCGCTGGCCCAGCACGCCGAGGTCAACCGCGCCACGATCTACCTGCACTATCCGGACGTCGACGCGCTGGTCACCGACGCCATGGAGGACGCCGTCACCGCCGTGGCGCGGGCGGCGGCCCTGTGCCCGCTCGACGCCCCCCGCGACCGGCCGCCGGCTCCGCTGGCGGAGCTGTTCGACCACGTGGCCGCCAACGCCACCCTGTACGAGCGCATGCTGGGCGGCCAGGGCAGCGCCCGCTTCGCCGCCCGGATGCGCGAGCGGCTCACCGAGGAGCTGACCGGCCGCTTCGCCGCGGGCAGCCGCCCGGCGGGGTTCGCGGACGTGCCCGCCGACGTGCACGCCGCCTTCCTGGCCGGGGCGCTCATCGGCGTGATCACGCACTGGGTGTGCGGCGGCCGCCGTGACGCCGCCGCGGCCCAGTCGTTCTGGCGCCTGTTCCGGCCCCCGACCCCAGGCTGAGCTCCGATGCCGCCGCGTGCCGCACTCCGGAAACCGGTGCAAGGGGGCTCCGGGCCCTGAGCTCCGATGCCGCCGCGGGCCGCCCGCTTGGTACGCTGCGTCGCGACATCGCCGGACAGGTCAGAGGCGGCACTCCTCGCCTGCAGCGGTCGCCCCCCGTCCCCGACCCCGACCGACCGCCAGGACCACACGATGACCATGCTTCCCGACGAGCTCAGGACCGCCCTGGACTCGGCCCTGGCCCGCTTCGCGCCGCACGACCTGTCCCGCGCGACGGAACAGCTCACCGAGCGCTACCGCACCGGCCCGTCCGCCGCCGCGCCGCACCTGCGCACCCCGGCCGACATCGCGGCCTACGCCGCCTACCGCATGCCCGCCACGTACGCCGCCGCGGGCACGGCCATGCGCATGGCCGCCGCGATGACCCCGGGCTTCGCGCCGCGGACCCAGCTCGACGTGGGCGGCGGCACCGGCGCGGCGGTCTGGGCGGCCGGGCCGGTCTGGCCCTCGCTGGAGCGGGTCACCGTCGTCGAGCACGACCCCCAGATCATCGAGCTCGGCCGGCGGCTGGCCAGGACCGCGCCCGTACGCGACGTCACCTGGCGGCGCGCCTCCATCGACCCCGGGCTCGACCGGCCCGCCGCCGACCTGGTCACCATGTCGTACGCCCTCAACGAGCTGCCCGCGCAGCGCCACGCCGACGTCGTACGCTGGCTGGCCGCGGACGCGACGATGGTGATCGTCATCGAACCCGGCACCCCCGCCGGCTACGCCAACATCGTCGCCGCCCGGGAGACGCTGACCGGGTGCGGCCTGACCGTCGTCGCCCCCTGCCCGCACGACGGCCCCTGCCCGATCCGGCCGGGCCGCGACTGGTGCCACTTCTCCGTACGCCTGCCGCGCACCACCCTGCACCGCCGCGTCAAGTCGGGCACGCTCGGCTTCGAGGACGAGAAGTTCTCCTACGTGGCCGCCGTGCGGGGGCGGTGGCCGCGGGCGGCGGCACGCGTCCTGCGCCACCCGCAGAAGCGCAAGGGCCTGGTGTCGCTGCGCCTGTGCACCGCCGACGAGGGCGTGCGCGACGTGGTCGTCTCCAAGCGGCAGGGCGAGCTGTACCGGCTGGCCCGCGACGTCGACTGGGGCGACGACTGGCCGGGCGCCGAGTGACCCGGTCCGGCGGAACGGACCATGATGAGGTGCTGGCGCTGTTCGACCGGCAGATGCGGCGGGATGCGCGCCCCGACGGCCCGCCGACCTGGCCGGCCGGCTCCTGGCCGCCGGGTTCGCCGCCGGACCCGCCGAGACCCGTCCCGCTGACCACGACCACGCCGTACGTGCGGCCCTGACCCCGCCGGTACCCTGGGCACACCCCGTCGTGACAAGGAGAGCGTTGCCCGAGAGGACCCCGCGCGAGCTCGGCCTGCTGGCCGACTGCGAGAGCTGTTTCGGCCTGTGCTGCGTGGCCCTGCCGTTCGCCGCCTCCGCCGACTTCGCCGTCGCCAAAGACGCCGGCCGCCCCTGCGTCAACCTGCGCGACGACTTCCGCTGCGGCATCCACGCCGAGCTGCGGCAGCGCGGCTTCCCCGGCTGCACCGTCTTCGACTGCTTCGGCGCCGGGCAGAAGGTCTCCCAGGTCACCTTCGAGGGCCGCGACTGGCGCGCCGCGCCCGAGACGTCCGGGCAGATGTTCGCCGTGTTCCCGGTCATGCGGCAGCTGCACGAGCTGCTGTGGTACCTCGCCGAGGCGCTGACCCTCGACGCCGCCGCGGAGATCGCCCCCGAGCTGCGGGCGGCGTACGAGGCGACCGAGCGCCTGACCCGCGAGAGCCCCGGCGTCCTGGCACGGCTCGACGTGGCCGCCTGCCGGGCGGAGGTCAACACGCTGCTGCTGCGTACGAGCGAGCTGGTCAGGGCCGGTCGGCGGGGCAGGGAGCACCGCGGCGCCGACCTGATCGGCGCCAACCTCAAGGGCGCCGACCTGCGCGCGGCCAACCTGCGCGGCGCCTACCTCATCGGCGCGAACCTGCGCGGGGCCGACCTGCGCCTGGCCGACCTGATCGGCGCCGACCTGCGGGGCGCCGACCTGTCCGGGGCCGACCTCACCGGCTGCGTCTTCCTCACCCAGGCCCAGGTCAACGCCGCCAAGGGCACCCCCGCCACGAAACTGCCCGCCGCCCTGACCCGTCCCGCCCACTGGACGGCCGGCGCCGCCGAGCCGGAGCCGCGCGCCCGGCGCGGCAGGGCCGGATCCCGCGGCAGGCAGGGCCGCCGCGGCTGACCTGAAAGGGACATGTAGTATCCCCTTTCATGCGCATGGGTGAAGGCGTCGAGTGGGGGCTCCACTGCTGCCTGGTGCTGGCGTGGCTGGAGGACGAGGCCCCGCTGCCCACCGGGCGGCTGGCGGCGTTGTTCGAGCTGCCGCCCGTCTACCTCAAGAAGCGGCTCCAGGCGCTGGTCCGCGCGGGCATCCTGGCCTCGGTGCCGGGCGCGCAGGGCGGGTTCAGGCTGGCCAGGCCGCCCGCCCGGATCACGCTCATGGACGTCGTCGCCGCCGTCGAGGGCCCGGACGAGGCGTTCCGGTGCACCGAGATCCGGCAGCGCGGCGCGGGGGCCGAGGCGCCCGCCCGCGAGTTCGCGCACCCGTGCGGGGTCGCGGCGGCCATGCGCCGGGCCGAGCTCGCCTGGCGGCGCGAGCTGGCCGCCCAGACGGTCGCCGACCTCATGGACGCGGCTCCGGCGAACGCCCCCGACCGCGCGCGCCGCCACTACGAACGCCTTCGCGGCTGAACTCGACCCCGCCCGCCGGGCGCACACCTGGAAGGAGAATCGGGATGTTGAATGTCCCGAACAAGACGGAGTCCCGGGGTCTCGCCCCGACGCTGGTGCTGGCGCTGGGGACGTTCGCCGTGGGGACGGACGCGTTCGTGGTGGCCGGGTTCCTGCCGGACCTGGCCGCGTCGCTGGAGGTCACCGAGGCGGCGGCCGGGCAGTCGGTGACGGTGTTCGCCGTCGCGTACGCGGTGTTGTCACCCGTTCTGGCCACCGTCGCCGCGCGGGTCCCGCGGCGGGCCCTGCTGGTGACGGCGCTGGTCGTGCTCGGGCTGGCCAACCTGGGGTCGGCGCTGGCGCCGTCGTTCCCCGTGCTGGTGGTCAGCCGGGTGCTGGCGGCGGCCGGGGCGGCGGCGTACACGCCGGGCGCGGGCGCGGTGGCGGCCGTCCTGGTGCGGCCCGAGCTGCGGGCGCGGGCGCTGGCCGTGGTGGTGGGCGGGCTGACGGTCGCGACGGCGCTCGGCGTGCCGCTCGGCGACCTGGCCGGCGAACGGCTCGGCTGGCGGTACGCGCTGGGGGCGGTGGCCGTGGCCTGCCTGGCGGTCGCCGCCGGGGTGTACGCGATCATGCCGGTGCTGCCGGGCGCGCCGCGGGTGCCGCTGCGCACCAGGCTGGACGTGCTGAGGCGGCCGGCGGTGACGGCCATCCTGCCGCTCACCGTGCTCGGGATGGCCGGCAGCTACACGGTGTACGCCTACAGCGTGCCCGCCCTGCGCGCCGTCGGCGTGGCGGGGACGGCGGGCATGTTGTTCCTGTACGGGCTCGGCGCCGTCCTCGGCAACCTGGCCGCCGGGTACGCCACCGACCGGTGGGGCGCGCATCGGGTGCTGCCGGTCGCGTACCTGGTCATGGCCGTCAGCCTGGGGCTGCTCGCCTGGATGGCGGCCGGCCAAGTGGATGGCCCAGTGGATGGCCCGGCGGATGGCCCGGCGGATGGCCCGGCGGATGGCCCGGCGGATGGCCCGGCGGATGGCCCGGCGGCCCTGGTCGGCGTGCTGGTCCTGGCGTGGAGCGCGAGCAGCTGGTGCCAGACGCCGCCGCAGCAGCACCGGCTCATCGCCGCCGCGCCCGGAGAGGCGCCGCTGGTGGTCTCGCTCAACTCCTCGGCGATCTACGCGGGGATCGGCGCGGGCACGCTGCTCGGCGGGCTCACGCTGCCGTCGGGCGCGGCCCTCACGTACGCGACCGGCGCGGCGCTGGCGGCCGTCGCCCTGCTGTTCGCCCTGGCCACCAGATCGGCGGGCGGCGCCCCGGAGTGACCGGCACGACCCGCGGCCGGAGGGACGGCCCGCGTCGGTGGCGCGGGTCGCGTGGGGCGGGTCGCGTCAGGGGGTGTTGTCGCCGAGGGATTCGAGCAGGTCGCGCAGGGTGGCGGCCAGCTCGTCGCGCCGCCGGCCGGTGAGCGCCGACAACAACCGCTGCTCGGTCGCCAGGTGGTCGGGCAGCGCGCGGTCGATCAGCGCGAGCCCCTCGGCGGTGAGCGTCACGTGCACGCCGCGCCCGTCGGAGTCGCTGGGCGTGCGCCGCACCAGCCCCCGCGACTCCAGCCGGTCGAGCCGCTGGGTGACCGCCCCGGAGGTGACCATGGAGGCGCGCATCAGGGCGGCGGGGGTCAGGCGGTGGGGCGGCTCGCTGCGCCGCAACGTGGCCAGCACGTCGAACGAGGCCCGGTCGAGCCCGTGCCCGGCGAACGTACGGCCCAGCTCGGCCTCGATCAGCCGGGACAGCCGCGACAGCCGCCCGATCACCGCCATGGGAGAGACGTCCAGGTCAGGGCGCTGCGCGTGCCACTGCCTGAGGATGTAGTCGACCTGGTCAGCCACCCTCGCAGCCTACAAGTGTCTTAGCGGTGAGGAAAATCACCTGGCCGGAACGTCGGCGTTCGGTTAATTTGTCTTAGTGCTAAGTAATCGAACGGGAACCGTTCTGCTGACCGCCCTCACCCCCGCCATCTGGGGGACCACCTATCTGATCACGACCGAACTGCTGCCGCCCGGCCGCCCCTTGCTGGCCGCGTTGATCCGCGCGCTGCCGGCCGGGCTGATCCTGATCGCGATCACCCGCCGGCTGCCCCAGGGGAACTGGTGGTGGCGAGCCCTGGTGCTCGGTGCGCTCAACATCGGGTTGTTCTTCGCGTTGTTGTTCGTGGGCGCGTACCGGCTGCCCGGAGGGGTGGCCGCCACCGTCGGGGCCATCCAGCCGCTGCTGGTCGCGTTGTTGTCGGCGGGGTTGCTGGGGGAGCGGCTGACCTGGCGCGTCGCGCTCGCCGCGGCGGCGGGCGTGGCCGGGGTGAGCCTGCTGGTGCTGCGCGCCGACGCCCGGCTCGACCTGCTGGGCGTGGCCGCCGCCCTGGGCGGCGCGGTGGTGATGGCGGTCGGGGTCGTGCTCAGCAAGCGCTGGAAGTCGCCCGCGCCGCTGCTGGCCACCACCGGATGGCAGCTCACGGCCGGCGGCCTGCTGCTCGCTCCGGTGACGTTCCTGGTCGAGGGGCCGCCGCCCGCCCACCTGACCGGCGAGAACCTCGCCGGGTACGCCTACCTCGCGATCATCGGCTCGGCCCTGGCCTACACCCTGTGGTTCCGGGGCATCCGCGAGCTGTCGGCCACCAAGGTCACCTTCCTCGGGCTGCTCAGCCCCGTGGTCGCCACCGCGCTCGGCTGGCTGGTGCTCGGCCAGCGACTCACGCTCGCGCAGGTGGCCGGCGCCGTCATCGTGCTCGCCGCCCTCCTCGTGGCGCAGCTCCAGCCGGTACGGCACCGCGCCGCGCCGGAGCCGCTGGAGGCCCCCGTGCCCGCGGGCGGGAAACGATGATCGCGTCCGCCGCTAGGATCGGGCCGAGGAGGCCGGTATGAGCGTGCAGGCGTACCCCGTGACCGGGCCGGTGGCCGAGCACGGCGAGGGGCCCGTGTGGTCCGCCCGCTGGGGCGGGCTGCGGTGGGTGGACATGCTGGCCGGCGACGTGCTCGCCCTCGACGACTCCGGCGGCGTGCGGCGGCGGCACGTCGGCGCGGTCGCCGCGGCCCTGCGCCCGCGCGTGTCCGGCGGTTACGTGGTCGCCGGCGAACGCGAGCTGCTGCTGGCCGGCTCCGACGACCTCGACGCGCCGCTGCGCCCGCTCGGCCAGGCGTGGAGCGACCCCGGCGTGCGCATGAACGACGGCGGCTGCGACCCCGAGGGCCGCTTCTACATCGGCAGCATGCCCTACGACGAGACCCCCGGCGCCGGCTCCCTCTACGTGGCCGGGCCGGACGGCGCGCTCAGCCCGGTGATCACCGGCGTGACCGTCTCCAACGGCCTCGACTTCAGCCCCGACGGCAGCCTGGCCTACTACGCCGACACCGCCACCGGCCGGGTGGACGTCCTCGACCACGACCCGGCGGGCGGGCTCACCGGACGCAGGCCGTTCGTGACGATCGACCCCGGTCAGGGCGCGCCCGACGGCCTGACGGTAGACGCCGAGGGCGGGGTGTGGGTGGCGCTCTGGCAGGGGTTCGCCGTGCACCGGTACACCCCCGGCGGACGGCTCGACGCCGTGGTCGGGCTGCCGGTCGGCAAGGTCACCGCGGTCACGTTCGGCGGCCCCGGCCTCGACCGGCTGTTCGTCACCACGTCGAGGCTCGGGGTGGACGCCCGGGAGCAGCCGGAGGCGGGGGCCCTGTTCGCGGCCGACCCCGGCGTGCGCGGACGAGCGGTGCTGCCCACCACCCTGTGACCGGAGCGCGGGATGGTCAGCCGGGATGGTCGCCGGTGGCGCCGTCGATCAGCTCGCGCAGGATGTCCATGTGGCCCGCGTGGCGCACGGTGTCCTCGATCATGTGGATGAGCACCCAGCGCAGGGTCACCCGGCGGCCCGCCCACGAGGTGCCGGGCTCGTCGAGGGGGAGGTCGGAGATCACCTTGTCGGCGGCGGCGCGGGCCCGGCCGTAGAAGGCGACGATCTGCTCGGTGGTCTCCCGCTCGCCGATCGCGAAGTCGTCCTCGGGGGCGAACCACAGCGGCTCGCTCTCGCGGCCGAACGTCGAGCAGAACCAGCCGTACTCGACGGCGGCCAGGTGTTTGACGATGCCGAGCAGCGACGTGCCGGACGGTGTCATCGGCCGCCTGACCTGCTCCTCGCCCAGGCCCTGGAGCTTCCACACGATGACGTCGCGGTGCCGGTCGAGGCTGGCGTGCAGGCTCTCCTTCTCACCGCCGGACGGCGGCACTCCTGTTCCCATGCCCGCGACCGTAACAGCCGGGACCGACACGTTGCCGTCGCCCGCCGGGGCCGCGATACTCCCTGCATGATCGGTCATATCGGCATCAACGTCCCCGACATGCGGGCGGCCAAGGAGTACTACGACGCCCTCCTGCCGTACCTCGGCTTCAAGGAGTTCTTCAGCAGCGAGGAGGAGATCGGCTACATGCCGGCGGACGACAAGCCGGGCACGTACCTGTTCCTCTACCCCTCGCAGGAGCCCGGGGACTACTCGCGGCACCGCACCGGGCTGCAACATCTGGCGTTCGCGCTGCGCAGCCGGTCCGCGGTGGCCGAGGCGCACGCGCGGGCGGTGGAGCTCGGCTCGGAGGTGCTGCACGAGCCCAGGGAGTTCCCCGAGTACCCGCCGCCCTACCACGCCGCGTTCTGGCTCGACCCGCACGGCGTCATGCTGGAGGCCGTCTGCCACTACGACCGCGACTGACCGCGACCGGCCTCGCCGATCCCGGTCCCGCGCCCGGGGGCAAGACGCCCCGAGCCGGGGAAGGCTCCTTGTCGGTGCCGCCGAAACGACGTGCGGGCGCGGACCGGTGTGCGATCTTCAGGTGCGAGGGGGCGAGGGCTAGCCTGGAGCATGACGTCCCGCACGGGCCCGGCGGCAGGCCGGGCGTGGACGACGCGCGGCCCGATGTCATGATGTCCCCGACGCTCGACCGGGAGGAAACGATCGTGGGGCCTTTCGCGGGCGGTGGGCTGCCCCCGGACGACGTCGTCATAGCGGCGCTGCGGGCCGGGGACGAGTCGATGTTCGCCGCGCTCCTCGACACCTGGTCGCGGGGGATGTTGCGGGCGGCCAGGTCCTACGTGTCCACCGACGACTCGGCCGAGGAGGTCGTGCAGGACACGTGGCTGGCGGTCATCGGCGCCATCGACGCGTTCGAGGGGCGTTCCTCGGTCAAGACGTGGGTCTACCGCATCCTGGTCAACACCGCCAAGAAGCGCGGCCTGCGCGAGAGCCGCACGCTGCCGTGGAGCGCGTTCGAGCCACCCGCCGAGCCGGCCCAGAAGGAGCACGGCCCGACGCCGGAGGGCGCGGTGCTCGCCTCGGAGGCGCGCGGTCTCATCGGCGCGGCGCTGGCCGGGCTGCCGCCCCGGCAGCGGATCGTCATCACCCTGCGTGACCTGGAGGGATGCACGTCCGAGGAGGTTTGCGAGATCCTGGAGATCTCGGCCGCCAACCAACGGGTGCTCCTGCACCGGGCAAGAGCCACGGTCCGCGACCGGCTCGAAGGCTACTACCAGTCCGTGAAGCGGTCAGAATAGGTTAAACGGTTCAACGTTCAGAGGTGAGGCGGTCAACGTCGTGAAGCGGTTCACGTGCGACGAACTGGTGGAACTCATCACCGCCTACCTTGACGGCGCTCTTGACCGGCCCGAACGTGAGGGGTTCGAGGCGCACGCGGCGGCCTGCGCCGACTGCGCGCGGCAGCTCGACCGGTTCCGCGAGACCGTCCGGGCCCTGCGCGAGCTCCCGCCGGAGCGCGAGTTGTCCGACGGCACGCGCGACCGCCTGATGTCCGCCTTCAGGGCCCGCCGCCATCGCGGATGACGGCCCAAGGGCCGCAAAAAGGGCAAATCTCGGCAGATCCCCAGATTTCCGTGTAACGCTGGCGGGTCTCGCGGCTCTGTAAGCACATGCGCCACGCGATGACCGGCCCGGCGGCCGGTGGGTCCGGCGCCTCGGGAGCGGCCGGCGAGCCGCTCCGGGGCGTGCCGGAGGTGGAGGAGTTCGCACGCCGGTGCTTCGCCCCCGCCCCGGGCGACCGGGTGGGGGCCGAGCTGGAGTTCCTGGTCTTCGACCGGGCGGACCCGGCCCGGCAGGTGCCGATGGACCGGGTCGAGCGGGTCGTCCCTGCGCTGGCCGGCGGGAGCCGGGTGACGTACGAGCCGGGCGGCCAGATCGAGCTGTCGGGCCCGGCCGGGCCGCCCGCCGAGGCCATCGGACGGCTGGCCGCCGACGTGGCCGCGGTACGCGCGGCGCTCGGGCGGGCCGGGCTGGTGCTGGGCGGCGTGGGGCTCGACCCGCTGCGCCCGGCCCGGCGGCAGCTCCGCCAGCCGCGCTACGACGCCATGGCCGAGTTCCTGGGCCGCCCGTACGGGCCGCTGATGATGTGCTCGACCGCGTCCGTCCAGGTGAACGTGGACCTGGGGGAGCGGCCGGCGGTCCGGTGGGAGCGCGCCAGGCTGCTCGGCCCCGTCCTGATCGCGGCCTTCAGCAACTCGCCGCTGAGCCGCGGACGCCCCTGCGGCTGGATGTCGGGCCGCCAGGCCGTCTGGGAGAACCTGGACCCGACCCGCACCGCGCCCGTCCCCGGCTCCGGCGACCCGGCGGCGGCCTGGGCGGCGTACCTGCTCGACGCCCGGCTCATGCTCGTCCGCGAGGACGAGCGCCGCTACCGCACGGTCGGCGACGGCTCGACCTTCCGCGACTGGCTCGACGGCGCGGGCGAGCGCCCGCCCACCCCCGACGACCTCGCCTACCACGCCACCACGCTGTTCCCACCGGTCCGGCCGCGCGGCTGGCTGGAGATCCGCTACCTCGACGCCCAGCACCCCGACGACTGGCCGGTGTGCGTCGCCGTCACCCACGCGCTGATCACCGACGACCGCGCCGCCGACGCCGCCCTGTCGGCCGCCGAGCCCGTCGCGGGCCTGGCGGAGGTGGCCGCCAGATGCGGCCTGACCGACCCGCGGCTCGCCCGCGCCGCCGAGGCGGCCTTCCGCGCCGCCGTCGAGGCGCTGCCCCGGCTCGGCGCGCCCGCCGATCTGGTCGACGGCGTGTCCGGCTTCGCCGCCCGGTACGTGAGCGCGGGCCGCTCCCCGGCGGCCGACCTGATGGACCTGATGACGGACCCGGTGCGGCGCCTGCCGGCCTGGCTGAGCGGAGAAGGACGGGCATGAACGACATCAAGGAACGCATCGCCGCCGAGCTGACCGCGGTGCGCGACCGTTCGCTGACCTACACCGAGGCCGAGGACGACCTCCTGCTGCGCCAGCACTCCCCGCTGATGTCGCCGCTGGTGTGGGACCTCGCGCACGTCGGCAACTACGAGGAGCTGTGGGTGCTGCGCGAGGCCGCCGGCATCACGCCGCTGCGCCCCGAGATCGACGACATCTACGACGCGTTCAAGCACCCCCGCAAGGACCGTCCCACCCTGCCGATCCTCGGCCCGGCCGAGGCCAGGAAGTACATCGGCGGCGTACGCGGCCGGGTGCTCGACGTGCTGGACGCGATCGACCTGGAGGCCGCCGCGCCGCTGCACCGCGACGGGTTCGTGTTCGGCCTGGTCATCCAGCACGAGCACCAGCACGACGAGACGATGCTGGCCACCTGGCAGCTGTCCCGGCAGCCCGGCCTGGTCCGCGACGGCGACCTGCCGCCGGGCCGCGCCACCGGCCCCGACGAGGTGTACGTGCCCGCCGGCCCCTTCCAGATGGGCACCGGCACCCTGCCCTGGGCCTACGACAACGAGCGCCCCGCCCACCGGGTCGACCTGCCCGCCTACTGGATCGACCGGCTGCCCGTCGGCAACGCCGCCTACGCCGCGTTCGTCGAGTCCGGCGGCTACGAGGACCCGCGCTGGTGGCACCCGGACGGCTGGCGCTGGCGGCAGGAGAGCGGGGCCACTGCGCCGCTGTTCTGGACCCGCGAGGGCGGCACCTGGTGGCGTACCCGATTCGGCCGCGCCGAGCCCGTCCCGATGGACGAGCCGGTCCAGCACGTGAGCTGGTACGAGGCCGACGCCTACGCCCGCTGGGCGGGCCGGCGGCTGCCCACCGAGGCCGAGTGGGAGAAGGCGTGCGGCTGGGACCCGGAGGCCGGGCGGGCCCGCAAGTACCCGTGGGGCGACGAGGACCCCCGTCCCGACCTCGCCAACCTCGGTCACCGGGCGGCCCGGCCGGCCCCGCTGGGCGCCTACCCCGCCGGGGCGAGCGCGTACGGGGCCGAGCAGATGGTCGGCGACGTGTGGGAGTGGACCGGGTCGTGGTTCCAGCCCTATCCCGGGTTCCGCAGCTTCCCCTACAAGGAGTACAGCGAGGTCTTCTTCGGGCAGGAGTACCGGGTGCTGCGCGGCGGCTCGTGGGCGGCCGACCCGGCGGCGGTGCGGACGACGTTCCGCAACTGGGACTACCCGGTCCGGCGGCAGATCTTCACCGGCTTCCGCTGCGCCCGCGACGCCGAGCGGGCCTAGATGTGCCGGCACGCCGCCTGGCTGGGCGCCCCGCGCCCGCTGACCTCGCTGATCCACGAGCCGGCGCACGGCCTGCTCGCCCAGTCGTACGCGCCCCGGCGGCAGCGCCACGGCACGGTCAACGCCGACGGCTACGGCATGGCCTGGTACGACCCCGCCAGGCCGGAGCCGGTGCGCTACCGCCGCGCCATCCCCATCTGGGCCGACGCCAACCTGCCCGCGCTCGCCGAGATCGCCCGCTCCGGCTGCCTGATCGCGGCCGTGCGGTGCGCCACGACCGGCATGCCGGTGGAGGAGAGCGCCACCGCGCCGTTCGCGGGGGGCGGCTGGCTGCTCAGCCACAACGGCCGGGTCGAGCGCGACGCGGTCATGGACCTGGCCGACGACCTGCCCGAGAGCCCCTGCGACTCGGCCTGGCTGGCCGCCGCCGTGTTCGCCCGCGGCAGCGCGGGTCTCGGCCTGGCCGCGGCGCTGGCCGACGTCGTCGTGCGCGCCGGGGAGAAGGACCCCGCCGCCCGCCTCAACCTGCTCGCCTGCGACGGCACGGCGCTCGCCGCGACCGTCTGGGGCGACACCCTGTTCTTCCGCGCCGACCAGGACGGCGTGTACGTGGCCAGCGAGCCGCTCGACGACCGGCCCGGCTGGCAGGCGGCGCCCGACCGCAGCCTGCTCACCGCCACGCCGGACGACGTACGCGTCCAGCCGTTGTGACCTTCCGAAGGAGGATCTCGTGCCCGTCACCCAGCCGACCGTCCATGTGATCAACCATCTTGACCCCGGCTACCTGCGCCAGGCGCTCGAACACGACGTCAGGACCGGGCTGACGGCCACGCCCAAGTGGCTGCCGCCCAAGTGGTTCTACGACGAGGCGGGCAGCGACCTGTTCTCGCGCATCACCCGGTTGCCCGAGTACTACCCGACCCGCCGCGAACTGACGATCCTGCGCGCGCGGGCGGCCGGGATCGCCGCCGCCTCCGGCGCGGACACGCTGGTCGAGCTGGGCTCGGGCACGAGCGAGAAGACCGTGCTGCTGCTGGACGCGCTCACCGCCGCGGGCACGCTGCGCGCGTACACGCCGGTGGACGTGGACGCCGTCACCCTGGAGGCGGCGGCGCGCCGGCTGGGCGGGCGCTTCCCCGGGCTGGAGGTGCGGGCGGTGTGCGCCGACTTCGAGCGGCACCTGCGGCTGCTGCCGCGCTCGGGCAGGCGCATGGTGGCCTTCCTCGGCGGCACGATCGGCAACCTCGAACCGGCCGCCCGCGAGGTGTTCCTGAAGGAGGTCCGCGCCACCCTGCGGCCCGGCGACACGTTCCTGCTCGGCGCCGACCTGGTGAAGGACACCGGGCGGCTGGTCGCGGCCTACGACGACGCCGCCGGGGTGACGGCCGCGTTCAACCGGAACGTCCTGCGCGTGGTCAACCGGGAGCTGGCGGCCGGGTTCGAGCCGGAGGCGTTCGAGCACGTCGCCCTGTACGACCAGCGCAACGAGTGGATCGAGATGCGGCTGCGGGCCACCCGGGACATGCGGGTGCGGGTCGGCGCGCTCGGCCTGACCGTCGACTTCGCCGCGGGCGAGGAGATGCGGACGGAGATCAGCGCCAAGTTCCGGCTGGAGCCGCTGGGGGAGGAGCTGGCCGCGGCCGGGTTCACCGTCCTGCGGTCGTGGACCGACCCCGACGGCGACTTCGGGCTGCTGCTGGCCGGGATGTGATCGCCGGACGCTGGCGGGCCGCCCGCTCGGCCGCGCCGCCCGGCCACCTGGACGCGGCCGGCTGCAACGTGCCCAGCGACCGGGCGCTGGCCGCGACGGTCGAGCACCTGCGGCGCGAGCGCGAGCTCGGCGGGTACGCCGCCGTGCCGGGACTGACCGCGCCCAGGGCCGCGCTGGCCGTCCTGACCGGCGCGGCCGCGGCCGACGTCGCCTTCCTGGAGAGCGGCACGGCCGCGATGGCGGCGCTGCTCGGCGGCTGGCGCCTGCCGCCGGGCGCCCGGGTCGGCTTCACCCGGTCGGAGTACGGCAGCACGCTCATGCTGCTGCGCCGCCTGGCCGCCGAGCGCGGCTGGACCCTCGCCGAGCTGCCCGCCGACGACGACGCCCGCCTCGACCTCGACGCCCTGTCCGCCGCCCTGCGCCGCGGCCTGGACCTGGTCACCCTGCCGCACCTGCCCTCCCACCGGGGCACCGCGCAGCCGGTCGGCGAGATCGGCCGCCTGTGCCGGGAGGCCGGCGTGCCCCTGGTCCTGGACGTGTGCCAGTCGCTCGGCCACCTCGACGTCACCGGCGCGCGGGCCACCGCCTACGTCGGCACCTCCCGCAAGTGGCTGGCCGGGCCGCGCGGGGTCGGTTTCCTGATCGTGCCCGGCCTCACCGAAAACATGGACGCGGCGGCCCCCGCGCTCGGCGGCCACGTCTGGCTGGAGGACCCGCCGCGCACCGGGCCGCTGCCCGGCGCCGCGCGCTACGAGAGCGCCGAGTCGGCGGTCGCGGCGCGGATCGGCCTCGGCGTCGCCGTCCTGGAGCACCACGAGCTGGGGCCGGACGCCGTCCGCGCCCACCTCGCCGAGCTGGGCGCGGCGGCCCGGCGCACGCTCGACGGCAGGGGCGGCTGGCGGGTGGTGGAGCCGTACGACGAGCCGACGGCCATCGTCACCCTGCGCCCGCCCGGCGGCGCGGACCCCACCAGGACGGCCGCGGCGGCGGCCGGGGCGGGCCTGCTGGTGGGCGTCGCGCCGGTCGCCCGCGCCCCGCTCGACCTGCGGGAGCCGGTGCTGCGCGTCTCGCCGCCCCCGGGCACCCGGCAGGAGACCCTGGACGCCCTGGCCCGCGTCCTCGACGGGCACTAGAGCAGGCGGGCCTCAGACCAGGCAGGGGTCAGAGCAGGGCCTCAGAGCAGGGCCTCAGAGCAGGCGGTCGAAGCCCACCACCAGGTGCGCGGGCCCGCGCAGCGACGCGCTGTGCCGGTACGGCGGCGGGCCGGCGGCCAGTTCCGGCCCGACCAGCCTGCTCACCAGCGCGCCCAGCGCGACCCGCGCCTCGATCCGGGCCAGCGGCGCCCCCACGCAGTAGTGGACGCCCCCGCCGAACCCCAGATGCTGGTTGTCCCGCCGCGCCGGGTCGAAGCGGTCGGCGCCGGGGAAGCGGGCCGGGTCCCGGCTGCCCGAGGCCAGCAGCAGCGCCACGTCCGCGCCCTGGGGGACGGTGACCCCGGCGATCTCGATGTCGGCCAGCGTGGTGCGGGTGCGGAACTGCACCGGCGGGTCGTAGCGCAGCACCTCCTCGACGGCCGGCACGATCAGCCCCGGGTCGGCGCGCAGCCGCGCCAGCGCCTCCGGGTTGCGCAGGAACGTCAGCATGCCGTTGGCGATCAGGTTGACGGTGGTCTCGTGACCCGCGATGAGCAGCAGGGCCATCGTCGCGATGATCTCCGGGGCGTCCATGCGCTCGGCCTCGCCGTCGGTGAGCAGCGCCGACAGCAGGTCGTCCGACGGGCGGGCGCGCCGCTCGCCGGCCAGCTCCACCAGGTACGCGCGCAGCTCCGGCGCGGCCGCCTCGGCCTGCCGCACCTCCTCCGCCGACAGCCCCTCGGGCGGGTCCAGCGTGCGGGCCAGCGCCGAGGCCCAGCCGTGGAAGCGCGGCTCGTCCTCCTTGGGCACGCCGAGCAGGTCGCAGATCACCGTGACCGGCAGCGGGTAGGCCAGGTCGTCCACCACGTCCATGGAGTCCTGGCCGGCGCGCCGGTCGAGCAGCTCGGCCACCAGCGGCACCACGTGCTCCCCGAGCCGGTTGACGCGCTCAGGGGTGAAGTGCCGCATGACGATCCGCCGCAGCCGGTCGTGGTCGGGCGGGTCGAGGAAGATGAACGCCGGTTTCCGTGACTCCTGGCCGTCCTGGGCGTTCTGTCCGGCCATCAGCCTGCCGGAGGCGCCGAACGAGCCGGAGCCGCTCCTGCTCTTGCGCTCGTCGGAGCTGATCCGCGGGTCGTGCAGCAGCGAGACGATCTCGGCGTACGTGCTCACCGCGTACAGGTCGTCCCCCTGGCGGGAGACGGGCGTCTCGCGCAGCCGGGCGTACAGCGGGTAGGGGTCAGGGCGGCTCGCCTCGTCCAGGACCTGCGCGAACAGGCTCTGCGTCACCTGGTGGGCCATGGTCGTCCTCCGGCTCTCATTCCAGCGGCGGCGCGGTCAACGGCGAGCGGGGGTCGCGCTCGCGCGGCACCTCGCGCGCGGTCGGGCCCTGCCCGGTCACCGCGGCCGTCGGGCTGTGCGTGGACTGGCCGTCCACGGCCAGGCCCGCGGGCACCGGGAGCAGCGTGCGCGGCCCGTCGGCGGCCCGCAGGTCGGGCGGGAAGGGCGCGGCCGCCTCGATGAGGCCGGCGTAGGCGGGCAGCGAGCGCGGGGCGTCCACCGCGACCGCCGCCACGCACCGGCCCTGGCGGCCGAAACAGGCCACGAAGCGGCGCTCGGCCACCGAGCCCTGCGTGACCACCACCTCGTCGGCGATCGTCGGCAGTCCGACGGACTTGATGCTGACGCCGAACTGGTAGGACCAGAACGCCGGCAGCCCCCGGTGCGGGCGCGGCCGGTCGGCGACCATGTTGTGCGCGGCGGTGGCCGCCTGGCGCACCGCGTTGTCCCAGTGCTCCACGGCCAGCAGCAGCCCGTCGTAGTGCGGGTGCGGCCAGCGCGCCACGTCGCCGGCCACGAACACGTCGGAGGTGACGATCGCGTCGGCGTCGAAGGCCCGGCAGGCGGCGTCGCACACCACCCCGCGCGCGTCGGCCGCCAGGCCCGACCCGGCCAGCCATTCGGTGTTGCGGACGGCCCCGAGCGCCACCACCGCGACCTCGACGGGCAGGACGTCGCCGTCGGACAGGTGCGCCGCGCGCAGCCGGCCCTCCGCGTCGGCCTCCAGCGCCATCACCGTGGTGTTCACCCGCAGGTCCACGCCGTGCTCGCGATGCAGCCGGGCGGCCACGCTGCCGGCCGCCGCGCCCAGGGCGCCGGCCAGCGGGGCGGGGCCGCGTTCCGCGACCGTCACGGCCAGGCCCATCTCGCGGCACACGGAGGCGATCTCCGAGCCGGTGAAGCCGCCGCCGATGACCAGCACCCGGCTCGGCCCGGCGGCGAGTGCGGCCCGCAGGCTCGCCGCGTCGTCGCGTCCGCGCAGGGTGAACACGCCGGTCAGGGCGGCCTCGGCGGGCTCGGGCCAGGGGCGCGCCCGGGTGCCGGTGGCGATCAGCACCCGGTCGAAGCCGATCTCGCGCCCGCCGGCCAGGCGTACCTGCCGGGTGTGCAGGTCCAGGCCGGTGGCGGGCTCGCCGAGCAGCCGGCGCGCCCGCAGGTCCCGCGCCGTGACGAGCGCGGTGTCCGCGGGCGCGGCCCGTCCGGCCAGCACCTGCTTGGACAGCGGCGGCCGGTCGTAGGGCTCGTACGGCTCGTCGCCGATCAGGGTCAGCTCCCCGGTGAAGCCCTCGGCCCGCAGCGTCTCGGCGGCCCGCAGGCCGGCCAGCGAGGCGCCCACGATCACCGCGCTACGCATGGTCGTCCGGCGAGCAGGTGATCGCCTGCACCGGGCAGGCCGCGGCGGCCTCGCGCACCTGCTCGCGCAGCGCGTCGGCCGGGGCGTAGTCGTACTCGAGGGACTCGGCGCCGTGGAACCGGAAGACCGCCGGCGCCGCGAACACGCACTGGCCGTAGCTCAGGCAGCGGTTCAGATCGACGAGCACTCTCATGTCCGCCACGTTACGAACGGCTGCTCCAGCCACGGTCCAACCTGATCCCAAGTTTTCCTGATTTGCGAAACCTAGGGCTCCTAGGATAAAACCTAGGAAGGTTAGGTTTTCTGCTGCGGAGGTGGATCATGATGGCTCGGGCCGGTCTGACGGCGGACCGCGTGACGGAGGCGGCCGGGGAGCTGGCCGACGAGGCCGGGTTCGACAACCTGACGGTCTCGGCCCTGGCGCGCCGCTTCGGCGTCGCGGACGCCAGCCTCTACTCCCACGTCAGGAACCTCCAGGACCTGCGCGTCCGGGTGGCGCTGCGCGCCGCCCGCATCCAGGCCGACGCCCTGACCGCGGCGGTGGCCGGCAAGGCGGGCAAGGACGCGCTGGCCGCCTTCGCCGCCGCCTACCGCGACTTCGCGCTCGCCCACCCGGGCCTGTACGAGGCCACCCAGCTCCGGCTCGACCCCGAGATCGTCGCCGGGTGCGCCGACGTCCAGCGCATCTTCACCACCACCAACGCGGTCGTGGCCGCGTACGGGCTGCCCGAGCCGGCCCACACCGACGCCATCCGGCTGCTGCGCAGCACCTTCCACGGCTTCACCAACCTGGAGGCCCGCGGCGGCTTCCAGGCGGCCCGCGACGTCCGCAGCTCGTGGGACTCGATCATCGACGCGCTCGACGGCGCACTGAGACATTGGCAGGTTTCCCCATGACCGGAACGACCGCGACCCGGTCCGGCCTCGACCGGCGGCTGCTGACGGTCGCCGGGGTGCTCACCCTGGGCGCGTTCACCGCGCTGCTCGACGGCACGATCGTCGGCGTCGCCACGCACACCCTGGCCCGCGCGTTCTCCGCCGACCTGGCGGCCACCCAATGGGTGACGACCGCCTACCTGCTCGCCCTGGCCGCGGTCATCCCGGCGACCGGGTGGGCGGCCCAGCGGTTCGGCGCCGGCACGGCCTGGACCGGCTCGCTCGCCGTGTTCCTGGCCGGCTCGATCCTGTGCGGGTCGGCCTGGTCGCTCGGCAGCCTCGTCGCCTTCCGCGTCGTGCAGGGGGCCGGGGCGGGCATGCTCTTCCCGCTCAGCCGGATCATCGTCGTCGAGCTGGCCGGGCGCGAGCGGCTCGGCCGGATGATGGCGCTGATGGCCGTGCCCGCCGTGTTCGCGCCCGTCCTCGGGCCGGTCGTCGGCGGCGTGCTGCTGGAGACGCTGTCGTGGCGGTGGGTGTTCCTGGTGAACGTCCCGTTCGTGGCGGCGGGCGTCGTCCTGTCGGCCTTGTACGTCCGCACCGCCCGGCCCGGCGGGCCTTCCGAACGCCTCGACGTGGCCGGCCTGCTCGGCGTGAGCGGCGGCCTGACCCTGCTGCTGCACGGGCTGAGCGGGGCCGGTGAGCCCGTGGCCGCGCTGACCGCGGCCGCCGGCGCGCTGCTGCTGGCCGCCTGCCTGTGGCGGGCCGCCCGCACCTCCGGGCCGCGGATCGTCGAGCCCGGCCTGTTCCGCGACCGGGCCTTCGCCGCCTCCGCCGCGCTGGCCTTCCTGGCCAACTTCTCCCTGTTCGCCGCCGTGTTCCTGGTGCCGCTGTTCGTCCAGACGGCCGAGGGGGCGGGCGCGCTCGGCGCCGGGCTGGTGCTCGCGCCGCAGGGGCTCGGCATGCTCGTCGCGGTGCTGGCCGCCGGCCGGCTGATCGACCTGAACGGCAACCCGCGCCGGATCGTCGTCACGGGCCTGGTCCTGCTGGCGGCCGGCACGCTGCCGTTCGCGCTGGCCGATCCCGGCGCGGGCACGGCGCTGCTGCCGGTGGCGCTGTTCGTCCGCGGGGTGGGGGCCGCGCTCGCGGTCTCACCCACCATGATCACCCTCTACCATTCGCTGCCGCCGGCCAAGGTGCCCGCCGCGACCACCGCCAACGCCATCGGCCAGCAGGTCGGCGCGGCGGCCGGCACCGCCTGCGTGGCCGTGCTGCTCCAGCACGGCGGCTACCGTCCCGCCTTCTGGGTCACGCTGGCCGCCGTCGCGCTCTGCCTTCTGCCCGCCCTGTTCCTCCCGTCCTCGAAAGCAGGCACGTCATGAACCCCGTCACCGAGAACGAGATCCGCTCGTCCTTCGTCAACTGCTCCAGGGGCGAGGCCCGCCGGCTCGCCGTCCCGCGCGGGCTGCCCGAGCTGCCCTGGCCCGACCTCGACTTCCTGGGCTGGCGCGATCCGGGGGCGCCCGAGCGGGCGTACCTGGTGGCCGAACGCGGCGGCGCGCCGGTCGGCGTCGCGCTGCGGCTCGGCCAGGAGGTGCGCAGGAGCTTCACCAAGAGCACGCTCTGCTCGGTCTGCGTGACCCCGCACGCCGGGACCGGCGTCGCGCTGTTCACCGCGCCCCGGGTCGGCGCGGCGGGGCGGCAGGGCAACACGGTGGGCGCCTACATGTGCGCCGACCTGGCGTGCTCCCTGTACGTCCGGGAGCGCAAGCAGACCGAGCTGGGCGTCCGGTTCGAGTCGCTGAGCGTGGCCGAACGCGTCGCCAGGACCACGGTCAACCTGGACGCCTTCCTCGACAAGATCCTCGACGACACCCTGGCGTGATCGCGTGGAGGGGGCGGCGTCCAGCTCGCGCCGCAGGGCGGGAAGGGCCACCCGCGGCGTCGGCCGGTCCGTCGGCGCCGCCGGGACGCATGGTCGCCGTCCCGGGCGCCCGACGCCGGCGCGGAACGTCGCCCTTGACTTGGACCCCCGCGAACGCCGCCCGGTTCCCCTCTTTCGAAGCCCGACGGCGGGCCGGACGGCCCATGATCTGTCGGGGCCGCCTGCGACACTGCCCCGATGCTGATACTGGAACTGTTGCGGCCGACGTTGCGTGCCGCCTGGGGGCCCGACACCTGCGACACCGCCGCGCGGGAGGAGTGGCGGGCCGACAACCCGGCCAGGGGGCAGTGCGGGATCACCGCGCTGGTCGTCCAGGACCTGCTTGGAGGAGACCTGATCCTGGCCGAGGTGCACGCCGACGGCGTCAAGGTGGGCCACCACTACTGGAACGTGCTGCCCGGCGGCACCGAGGTCGACTTCACCTCCGACCAGTTCCACCCGGGTGAGGTCGTCGTGAATCCCCAGGTCCAGCAGCGTCCCCCGGACGCGCCGCGCCGGTGCCGCGAGGAGTACGAGCTGCTGCGCCACCGCGTCGTCACCGCGCTGTCCGGGCCGCCGCCCGCCTGAGGCGTCATCTGACGCCATGGTGACGTCATTGCGGGATTGTCATGGCGCCACTCCGCGTGTCATGATGACGTCATGGACCTTGCCCCGTATGTCGATCAACTCCGGCGCGAGCTCATGCTCGTCGCCGGTACGGGCGGCGAGGAGGCCCGTGCGCTGGCCGAACGCTTCGCCGCGACACTGGCGTCGGCTGCCCGGCTCGCCCTGCTGGAGGCCCTGTCGGCCGCCGCGGACGAGATCACCCAGGACCTCGCGCCCGGCTCGGTCGAGGTGCGCCTGCGCGGGCGCGACCCCGCCTTCGTCGTGACGTCACCGCCCGCCGCCCACCCGTTCCCGGAACAGGACGAACCGTCCGCGAGCGCCGGGCCGGGCGACCGGCCGCCCGCGCCGCCGACCCCGCCCCCGGCCCCCGAGGCCGACGAGGGCGGCACGTCCCGGATCTCCCTCCGAGTGCCCGAGGCGCTCAAGCCGCGCATCGAGGAGGCGGCCGCGCGCGACGGGCTGTCCGTCAACGCCTGGCTGGTCCGCGCCGTCTCCGCGGCGCTCGACCCCGGCGACGCCACCCGCCGTGCCACCCGGCGCCCGGCCCCGCAGACCGGCGACCGCTACAGCGGCTGGGTGCGCTGATGACCATGCCGACCGATGACAGGGAGATCGGAATGCCGGCCTTCGACACGCCCAGCCCCATCGTCGCCGTCCTCGACCTGGCGACCGCCGCCGTCCGCGTCGTCGCGGGCGACCGCGCCGAGACCGTGGTCGAGGTCCGCCCGAGCGACGAGCACAACGACGCCGACGTGCAGGCCGCCCGGCACGTCCAGGTCCATTACGCCGACGGCAGGCTCACGGTGAGCGCCGACAAGGAACAGGGGGCGCCGGCGCTCGGCTGGGGGCTCTCGCTCGGCAAGCTCGTCGAGTCGCCCGCCGACTGGGCGCGTTCGCTGCTGCTCGGCACGGGCTCGGTGGAGGTGGCGATCGAGCTGCCGGCCGGCTCCCGCCTCGACGCCAGGACGTCCGGCGGCCTGTCGTGCCGCGGGCCGCTCGGCGACGTCACGGCGACCACCACGTACGGCGACATCCGCGTCGAGGAGGCCGGCCGGCTGCGCCTGAAGAGCACCCACGGCACCGTCTCCGTCACCCGCGCCCGCGGGCACGCCGAGATCACCACGAACCACGGCGACGTCCGCGTCGGCGAGATCGACGGCACCGCCGCGGTCAAGACCGCCCACGGCGACGTGCGCCTCGGCGAGGTCACCGGCGAGCTGCGGGTCAACAGCGCCCACGGCGACATCACCGTGGAGCGCCCGCTGGCCGGCGTCGTCGCCAAGACCGCCTACGCCGGCGTGGAGATCCACGAGGTGGCGTCCGGCACGGTCGTCATGGAGACCACCGGCGGCGGCCTGGACGTCGGCGTCCCCGAGGGCACCTCCGCCTGGCTCGACGTCAGCTCCCGGTACGGCACCGTGAACGTCGCCCTCGTCCCCGGCGACGACCCGGGCGACGCGGCGCGGGCCGTCGAGATCCACGCCCACACCACCCACGGCGACATCGACATCCACCGTTCCTGACGACCGAGGAGACCGACATGCCAGACGCGATCGTGGTCGAGGGGCTGACCAAGAGGTACGGCGACGTGGCCGCCCTCGACGGCGTCGACCTGACCGTCCCTGAGGGGACGGTGTTAGGACTGCTGGGCCCCAACGGCGCCGGCAAGACCACCACGGTGAGGATCCTCACCACACTCCTGCGACCGGACGCCGGCCACGCCACGGTGGCCGGGTTCGACGTCGTCCGCGACGCCCACCGGCTGCGTGCCCACATCGGCGCGTCCGGCCAGTACGCCGCCGTGGACGACCACCTCACCGGCGCCGAGAACCTGGAGATGGTCGGCCGCCTCTACCACCTGGGCGCCCGGCGCAGCCGCGAGCGCGCCCGCGAGCTGCTGGCCCGCTTCGACCTCGCCGACGCCGCCGACCGCCCGGTACGCGGCTGGTCCGGCGGCATGCGCCGCCGCCTCGACCTGGCCGGCGCGCTGGTCGCCGACCCGCCCGTGCTGTTCCTGGACGAGCCCACCACCGGCCTCGACCCCCGCGCCAGGATCGCCCTGTGGGACGTCATCGCCGAGCTCGTCCGGGAGGGCACCACCGTCCTGCTCACCACCCAGTACCTGGAGGAGGCCGACCGGCTCGCCGACCGCATCGCGGTGGTCGACCACGGGCGGGTGATCGCCCGCGGCACGGCCGAGGAGCTGAAGGACCAGGTCGGCGGCGACCGCATCCAGCTCTCGCTGAGCAGCGCGGCGAGCCTGGAGAGCGCCGCCCGCGCCCTGGCGCCGCTGGCCCTGGGGGAGGTGCGGATCGACGCCGCCGCCCTGCGCATGACGATCCCGGTGACCGGCGGCGCGGCCGCGCTGACCCAGGCGCTCGGCCACCTGGCCGCCGAGCGGATCGCCGTACGCGACGCCGGGCTGCGCCGGCCCACCCTCGACGACGTGTTCCTCAGCCTCACCGGACGCCAGGCCGACGAGAAGACCGCCGACGAGAAGACGGGGGAGACCGTCCGATGAACGCCCTCCAGCTGGCCGCCGCCGACGGCCTGACCATCGCCAGGCGCAACGCGCTCAAGATCCGCAGAGCCCCCGACCTGCTGGGCGGCGTGATCATGCTGCCCATCGTGTTCGTGGTGCTGTTCACCTACGTCTTCGGCAGCATGATCGAGCTGCCCGGCATGTCCTACGGCGAGTACCTGCTGCCCGGGATCTTCGTCATGACGATCGTCACCAGCGCCCAGATCACCGGCTACACGCTCACCCAGGACCTGCAGAAGGGCATCTTCGACCGGTTCCGCACCCTGCCGATGTCCCCCACGGCGGTGCTCACCGGCCAGACCGTCAGCGACGTGATCATGAACGTCACCAGCATCGCCACCATGGCGCTCGTCGGCCTGCTGGTCGGCTGGCGCGTCCACAGCTCGCCGGCGGAGGCGGTGCTCGGGTTCGCGATGCTGCTGCTGTTCTCCTACGCCTTCTCCTGGGTGACGGCCACGGTCGCGCTGGCCCTGCGCACGCCCGAGGTGTTCAACAACATCGCCACCATCACGTCGTTGCCGCTGGTGTTCCTGTCCAACGCGTTCGCCGACAGCACGCGGCTGCCCGGCCCGCTGCGGCCGATCGCCGAGTGGAACCCGGTCTCCACGCTCGTCCAGGCCGCGCGTGAGCTGTTCGGCAACACCAGCGCCGCCCTGCCCCAGCCCGCCGCCTGGCCGCTGCGGCACGCCGTGCCGGTGTCGCTGCTGTGGTCCGTGCTGCTCCTGGCCGTGTTCGTGCCGCTGGCCACGCGGTTGTACAAGAGGGCCGTCAGCCGATGAACACCGTCTCGGGCGCGGACCGCGAGCGCGCGGTCGAGCTGGTCCAGCAGGCGTACGCGGACGGCCGGCTCGACCCCGACGAACTGGAGCAGCGGCTCGAACTGGCGCTCACCGCCACCTCCGCCCGCGAGCTGGAGCCGATCGTCGCCGACCTGCCGGACGAGGTGGTCCGGCTGACCTCCACCGGCGGCGCCGTCACCCGGACCGGCGACTGGGCGGTCCCGCGCCGCCTGTGCGTCGACTCCAAGTACGGCCAGGTGCGGCTCGACCTGTCGCGGGCCCACGTGCCGTACGCGCGCATCGACATCGAGCTGCTGCTGGCCTACGGCAGCGCCACGATCGTCCTGCCCGCGGGCGCCACCGCGAACGCCGACGGGGTGCGGTCCGAGTGGGGGCGCGTGAGCTGCAAGGTCCCCGGCCGCCCCCGCCCCGGCCACCCGCACGTCCAGGTGACCGGCGACCTCCCTTACGGCCGCCTGCTCATCCGCCCCGCCCGCCGATGACCCCGCGCCTGGCGAGCCCCCGCCCGTGCTCGGCACGGACGGGGGCTCGTGCGGCGCCGGCTCAGCCGTAGAAGCCGGCCGGGCAGAGCTTGACGCCGGGGATGGCCTGGTAGTCGCCGCCGTAGGAGACGGCGGTCGCCGGGATCCACCCCCACCCGCCGTGGAGCCTGCTGGTGTCGCCCTGGGTGTAGAGCCAGTAGTTGTTCCGGCCGCCGCCGTACTCGGGGTTCTCGCCGCTCTTGCGCTGGCAGACCATCCAGTTGTCGCCCGGGAACAGCACCCCCGTCGTCTCGGCGCCGGGCAGCGCGGCCTGGTCGAGCACGGCGGTCTGGATCCAGGTCGGGCAGGTGCTGGTGGAGAAGGTACGGCCCTTGTAGTCCGTCACCGTCGGACCGCCCCAGCAGGACGCCTGCCGCGCCTCGGCGGGCGGGGCGAACGCCAGGGACGCGACCAGGACGGCGCCGGCGGCGAGCGTGCGGCGAAGGTTCACGACGGTTCCTCTCACGGGAATCTGGGGTTGGTGCCGGTGCACCACGGCACACCGGGGATGGCCTGGTAGTCGCCGCCGTAGGAGACGGACGTCGCGGGGATCCAGCCCCACCCGTTGAACTCGTGCTCCTGGGTGTCGCCCTGGGTGTAGAGCCAGATGTTGTTGCGGCCGCCGCCGAGCTGGTCGTTCTCGTCCCCCTTGCGCTGGCAGACCACCCAGTTGTCGCCGGGGAACAGGTAGCCGGTCGTCTCGCCGTTGCGCGCGGGGATCTCCCGCACGCGGGTCTGCGTCCAGGTCGGGCAGACCCTGGTGGCGTACGTCCTGCCGTTCGGGATGGTGACCGTGGGGCCGCCCCAGCAGGACGCGGCGCGCGCGGTGGCCCCGGACGGCGCGCCGAGACAGCCCAGCGCGAGCACGGCGGCGCCGAGCGGGATGAAGACACGACGGGTCATGCGTGATCCTCTCCATGAGATGCGGGTCAGGTCCGGGACCAAGTTCAGCCCGGACCGGCGCCGCGGGTCACCCTGTTCCTGGCGGGGCCGGAACACGCAGGTCGGAGGCCGTCAATCCGATGATGATCGTGCTGCCAGCCGGCCGGGTGAGGATGCCGGCATGACCAGGGGAACCTTGAGGATCATCTTCACCGGAGAGGACCTGGCCCGGGTGCGCATCGCCTCCCGCATCGACGAGCTGTGGGAGATGGCGATGAGCCTGCACGTGCTGCAGAGACCCGGCGGGGGCGACGACATGGCGGCCTGGCGGCGGCGGGCGCGCGCCGACCTGGCCGGATCGGGACTGCTGCGGCCGGTGCGCGAGACGCTGGCCCCGCTGATGCCGATCAAGGCCTACTTCCCGGACTTCCTGACCCCGTACGAGGCCCAGGCGGGGCTGACGACCGGTGTCGAGGCGCTGGCCGACACCCCGGCCGTCCGCGTGCGGCACGAGATCGACCAGCTCCGCCGGCACGTCACCCTGCCCGCCGGCCTCGACGGCCTGGCCCGCGGGCACCGGCGGGCCGTCCGCCACGTGGCCCGCCTGGCGGGCCGCTACTGCCAGGTCACCTTCGCCCCCTGCCGCGCCGCGATGGAACGCGCGCTGGGCCGCGAACGCGCCAGGCTCACCCGTCTGCTCACCGACCAGGGCGTGGAGGCCATGCTCTCCGCCCTCACGCCGAGCACCCGCTGGCGGTCGCCCGTCCTGGAGACCGACTACGCCCCCGGCCGGTACGAGATCCACCTCCGCGGGCGCGGCCTCACGCTGATCCCGTCCTATTTCTGCCGGTTCACCCCGGTGGCGCTGGCCGATCCCGCGTTGCCTCCCGTGCTGATCTACCCGGCTCCGCGCCGCGCCCCGGAACCGGGCCCCGGCGACCCGCTGCCCGACCTCCTCGGCGCGAACCGGGCCCGCATCCTGCGCTGCGTCGCCGCCACCACCGGCTGCACCACCAGCGAGCTGGCCCGCCGCACCGGCACGTCGTTGTCGTCGGCCAGCGCCCACGCCCAGGTGCTGCACCGGGCCGGCCTGATCGCCAGCACCCGGCACGCCAACATGGTCATCCACCAGGTCACCCGCCTCGGCGCCGGCCTGCTCAGGACCGGAACCCCGTCCTGACGCGGGCGGGCGACCGGGGCGCCCCGGTGACGGCGACGGTCGCCGCGGCTACCGGTTCAGGTGGCGGCGGAGGAAGTCGAGCTGGAGGAGGAGCATGCCCTCGAAGACGTCCTCGTCCGAGGTGGGGGCGTGGGAGGCGCCGGACAGCGGCAGCACCTCGTGCGGGCGTCCGGCGGCCAGCAGCGCGGCCGACAGGCGCAGCGTGCCCGCCGGGAACACGTTGTCGTCGGACAGGCCGTGGATGAGCTGCAGGGGCCTGGACAAGGTGTGCGCCTCCACCAGGGTCGAGCAGGCGTCGTAGCGTTCGGGGTGGCGGTCCGGGTGGCCGAGGAAACGTTCCCGCCAGTGGGTGTCGTACAGGCGCTGCTCGCTGGTACCGGCGCCGGCGACGGCGGCGTGGAAGACGTCGGGACGGCGCAGCACCGCCATGACGGCCAGCGTGCCCGCGAACGACCAGCCGCGCATCGCGACCCGGCGCAGGTCCAGCTCAGGATGCCGGGCGGCGACCGCGTGCAGGGCGGCCACCTGGTCCGCCAGCACGGGGCCGAACATGTCGCCGTGCACCTCGCGCTCCCAGCCGGGTCCGCGGCCCGGCGTGCCGGCCCCGTCGGTGACCAGGACGGCGAAGCCCTGCTCGGCGAACCACTGCGAGACGAACATCATCGCCGCCTGCTCGTCGGTGACCCGGCGCCCGGCCGGCCCCGCGTACGGGTCCAGCAGGACCGGCAGCGCCGGGTCGCCGGGACGGTGCCAGGAGGGCAGGTGCAGGTGGCTGCGCAGTTCGCGGCCGGTGGTGACGAGCGACAGCCGGCGCAGCGCCAGCACCGGCCGCTCCGCCACCGACGCCACCTCGACCCCGCCCCGCGTCGAGGGGGACGCCGTCCCGGCCGTAGGGCGTTCCACGCGGGCGCGCTCGCCCGGGTGTTCGGCGGTGCGGACGACGTGGACGAGGGTGCCCGCGCGCCGGGTGCCGCCGTGCACCCCCGGTGCGACGCTGAGCCGGCGGGCGCCCGCCGCCGCGGTGTGCAGCCACAGGTGTGTCTGCGCGGGGTCGTCGGAGGCGGTGAAGAGCACGTCCTCGCCGTCCACGCCGAGAACCGCCTCCAGGTGCAGGCCGGGCGGCGTGACCGGGACGCCGCCGACGGTGAGCCGCCGCGTGCCGTCCAGGTCGGCGTGGGCGACCAGGCGGCCGGAGCCCGTACGGGCGGGCGTGCCCGGCACGAGCTGCACCCAGTACGGATCGTGCTGCTCGGCCAGCAGCCGCGTGCGGCCGGAGTCCGGATCGGCGGCCAGCACCCGGACCGTCCGCTGGTCCCTGCTCTGCACCGAGAGGTACGGGCCGTGGGCGTCCCAGCCGGCGGCCGTCACGTACTCGAAGGCGGTCCGGTCCCAGGCGACCTCGACGCGCCCGCCGTCCACCCCGGCGATCCAGAGGGTGACGTCGGCGTTGGCGGTGCCGGCCGCCGGGTAGCGCACGGCCCGGGGCGGACGCGCGGGCTCGGCGGGGTCGCCCACGTGCCAGAGCGCGACGCGGGCCTCGTCCACCCGGGCCGTCAGCAGGCGGGCGCCGTCGGGGGACCACCAGTAGCCGCGGGAGCGGCCCATCGAGGCGGACGCGGCGTACTCGGCGACGCCGAACCGCACGTCCGGCCCGTCGGGCTCGGCCACGGCGCGGTCGCCGGCGCCGTCCGCGCCGATCACCCGCAGGCCGCCGCCGGAGAGGTAGGCGACCAGCCGCCCGGCCGGGTCGGGCCGCGGGTCGCGGGCCGTGCCGAGCGCCGGGAGCGTACGGGCCGCGCCGGTCGGGACGTCCACCGCCCACAGCGCGCCCGCCAGGGTGAACACCGCCAGGCCGGCCGCGTCGTCCGTGGCGTAGGAGCCGATCCCCTGGGTGCCGCCGCCGGTCAGCGCGGCGGGGTCGGCGAGCAACCGCTCCTCGCCGGAGGCGGCGTCCAGGGCCCAGAGGCAGGTGACCGGGTCGTCGCCGGCGCGGCTGCGCAGGAACAGCACGACGGAGCCGTCCGCCGAGACGGTGAAGGCCGAGGGGGCGCCCAGGGTGAACCGCCGGGTGCGGGCGAACTGCCTGGGCAGGCTGATCTTGTTGTCGTCGTCGTGGTGCGGCATGCGTGCCTGGTTTCCTCTCACTGCGGTCCGGCTTTCGGGCACGACAAAAAGCGCACACCGTAGTGGTGTGCGCTTCGTCTGTGTCGTGTGATCGGCGGGATCTCTCGCGCGGCTCCCGCGGCCGCCTGGTGCTCGCCGGGACGATCTCCGGGACGATCTCCGCGGCCGAGCTCCCGGACATCTTACTACATGATCATCCGCATGGCGGCGGGCGCGTGACCGGGGGAGATACCCGGTGGCCGCCCGCGTCGGGCCGGATCGGCTCTGGTACTGTGACGGTCTCTGGCCGAGATCGTCCGTAGGAGGTGAGACCCATTACCGCTTCGTCAGGCTGGGGCTCCCTTCCGGCACACGTCCGGCCCGCCGGGGTCGGGTGACCGCGGGGAGCGCCCATCGGCATCCCGGAAGGCTCCCCATGTCCCCCTCTTCGATCCCCATGTCCGCCGTCGTCACCCGGCTGCGCGCCGCCGGCTGCGTCTTCGCCGAGGACGAGGCCGAGCTGCTGGTCTCCACCGCCCGTACCCCCGCCGAGCTGGCCGCGATGGTCGAGCGCCGGGCCGGCGGGCTGCCCCTTGAGCACGTCCTGGGCTGGGCGCGGTTCTGCGGGCTGCGCATCGCCGTCGAGCCCGGCGTGTTCGTGCCGCGGCCGCGCACCGAGTTCCTCATCCGTCAGGCCGTCGCGCTGGCCCGCGGGGCCGGCCGCCCGCCCGTCGTCCTCGACCTGTGCTGCGGCACGGGCGCGATGGGCGCCGCGGTCGCGGCGGCCCTGGGGGAGGGGACCGAGGTGCACGCGGCCGACCTCGACCCCGCCGCCGTGCGCTGCGCCCGGCTCAACCTGCCCGGCGGCCACGTCCACCAGGGCGACCTGTACGACGCCCTGCCCGGCTCGCTGCGCGGCCGCGTCGGCATCCTGATCGCCAGCCCGCCCTACGTGCCCACCGGGTCGGTCGGCCTGCTGCCGCCCGAGGCCCGCCTGCACGAGCCGCTGACGGCGCTCGACGGCGGCGGCGACGGGCTCGACGTGGTGCGGCGGGTGATCGCGGGGGCGTCCGGCTGGCTCGCGCCGGGCGGGCACCTGCTGGTGGAGACCAGCGAACGGCAGGCCGCGGCCACCGTCCGGGCCGCCGTGGCCGCGGGGCTCCCGGCGCGGGCCACGGTCTCGGCGGAACTGGACGCCACCGCCGTCGTCGCCAC
Organism: Nonomuraea sp. NPDC005730; assembly: GCF_040630865.1. Lineage (NCBI taxonomy): Bacteria > Bacillati > Actinomycetota > Actinomycetes > Streptosporangiales > Streptosporangiaceae > Nonomuraea > Nonomuraea sp. NPDC005730. The sequence continues at coordinate 21,470 of NZ_JBEXYK010000022.1, read as the reverse complement.
CCGCCCCGCCTGAGGGCCCTGCCCGCACCGGCTGCGACCCAGGGGCGGGCAGCGCGGTGCCCGGCGCGCCGGAGCGTGCCGGGCACCGCCCGCCTCCTTCTTACGGACGCTGCGGACGGGTGGGGTTGGCGGTGGTCCCCGTCGTGGTCCCTGTCGTGGTGCCGGTGGTCCCGGTGCTACCGGTGGTGCCTGTGGGACGGGTGGTCATGTGCTCAGCCGTCCCCACCGGGTTGCGGCCCTTGCGCAGGCCCGCGAGCCCCAGCAGTCCGAGCAGCCCCAGCAGGCCCCACAGACCGCCGTTGCCGCCGCCCTCGTCGTATCTGGTCTCGGTCGGTTGCGGGCTCGGCGTCGCCTGGCTCTGGACGACGGGCGTGTCCGCCACAGCGGTGGCGGCCGGGGCCAGCGCCAAGCAGAATGCCATCCCCAGGCCGGTGAGCGTCTTGCGCATGTGGGTTCCCCCGGATCCGGCGGCCCTCAAGGCGGAGAGCCGCCTGTCGCGCCTTCCGGGCAACGGCCCGGAAGGTTCCCCCGAAATGGAGCGAGAACTCCATACTCGCTGGTAGACATACCCCCACCCGCGAAAACAATCCCCACAAACCAGGACATAGCGCCATAGTTGGGACGGCAGGCTTCAGGCGATGGCCGCCAGGAGGCCGGTCAGCGCGTCGGCCTGCGCCAGCCCGCTGGCCGCGGCGATCTCGTCCAGGGTCTGCGCCGGACGCACCTCGCTCAGCCGGACGTCGCCGTCCGCCGTGACGGTGAAGCCGTGCACCGCCGGATAGGGCAGGCTGTTGTAGGCCCACGGGGTGGAGAAGTAGTAGGCGCCGGTGTCGTGCAGCACGACGATGTCGCCCTCGGCCAGCTCCGGCAGCTCCCTGGCGTGCGCGACCACGTCACCGGCGAAGCAACACGGGCCCGCGACGTCCTGGGCGAGCAGCGGGCCGTCCTTGGGGTCGCCCGCCGGGCCGTACGCGCCGACCCGCAGCGGCCAGGCGTCCGGCATGAGCACCGTGCGGGTGGCGACCTGCGCGCCCGCGTGGGTGATCGCCACCCGCCGCCCGCCCGCGTCCTTGGTGTACTCCACCAGCGCCGCGACGAAGCCGTTCTTGGCCAGCAGCGACCGGCCGAACTCGGTGACCAGCGCGTACCGGCCGTCGAACAGCCCGGGGACGGCCGCGCGCAGCGTGGCGACGTAGTCGGCGTAGGTGGGGGCCACCTCGTCGCCGTCGAAGTTCACCGGCAGGCCGCCGCCGATGTCGATGCTGGTGATCTGCCGGACCCCGAGCGTCGCGTTGACCTCCTCGGCCAGCCGGTACGTCTCGGCGATGCCCGCCGCGATCAGCTCCAGCGGGCAGCCCTGGGAGCCGACGTGCGCGTGCAGCCGGGTCAGCCAGGGGCGTTCGGCGAAGGCGCGGACGACGGCCTCGCGGGCGCCCGGGTCGCGCAGCGCGACGCCGAACTTGGAGGTGGCGGTCGCGGTGCTCATCGCGCCGATCGTGCCGGTGCCGACCTGCGGGTTCACCCGCAGCCCCAGCACCGAGGAGGAGTCCGGCGCGCGCAGCTCGTCGATGCGGCGCAGCTCGGCCAGGCTGTCGGCGTTGACCGCGATGCCCAGCGAGAGGGCCTGGCGCAGCTCCTCGCGGGTCTTGGCGGGGGAGTCGAAGACGATCGTGCCCGGCGCGAACCCGGCGTCCAGCGCGATCCGCAGCTCGCCGGGGCTGGCCACCTCGCACCCCATGCCCGAGGCGGCGAGCAGCCGCAGGACGGGGATCAGGGACGCGGCCTTGGCGGCGAAGGTGTGCAGCACGTCCGGAACCTCGCCGAACGCCTCGTGCAACGCCCTGACCGAGTCCCGCACGCCGGCGGTGTCGACGAAGCCGGCGACCGGCTCCCCGAGGCCGAGCGCGCCGGCGCGTACGGCGTGGCGCAGCACGTGGGCGGCGCGTTCGGCGGTGGTGCCGCGGGCCGGGGCGGGCGCGAGCGTGGCACTGCTCTGGATCACGTCCAAGGCTCCTGGATGCATCGGGAAAGAGGGAGTTTCGGAGGGGGCCAGACGAGATTCGGCCATGACCGCAGGCCAAGTCTTCAGCCGGGTGGACAAAGCCCGCCTACGGCTTTGTCCACCCGGCCAAGGAAGATCCGGAGCCCCAGGTCAGGCGGCCAGGCGGACGGCGAGGGTGAGCAGCAGCCGGGTGTCGGGGTCGTCGAGGTCGACGCCGAAGCGCTCGCGGACGCGGCGCAGCCGGTAGCGCAGGGTGTTCGGGTGCAGGACCAGCCGGCGGGCGGCGCGGCCGACGTCCCCGGCGGCGTCGAGGTAGGCGGCGATCGAGCGCACCAGCTCGCCGCCCGCGGCCAGGTCGGCGTGGACCAGGTCGTACACCGGGCCGCTGCCGCGCTCCCACACCGGGCGGACGGCGTCCAGGACGCGCAGCACGTCCAGGGCGGGGCCGAGGTCGGCCGCCAGGGCGTGGCGGGGGCCCGCGTCGCGGGCGCGCAGGACCCGTACGACCAGGTCCGCCTCCTCCCGCGAGCCCGCCGCGACCAGCGGCGAGGCGGCCACCGACCCCGCCCCCACCAGCACCGCGGCGGCGCCCGGCGTCGAGGCGGCCAGCCCGTCCAGCTCGCGGGCCAGCCCGAGCACGTCCCGCTCGTCGCCGCCGCGCACCGGCACCAGGGCCAGCACCCGGCCGGTCTCCCGCAGCACCCGCACCCCGGTCCGGTAGGAGGCGGCGTGCAGCGCGAGCACCTCCAGCACCCGCTCACCGGCCGAGCCCGGGGCCACCGCGCCCTCGCCCGCCGCGTCGGGGCCGGTCTCGGCGATCACCACGGCGCAGCGCAGGTCGGGCGGCAGGCCCAGCGTCCAGGCGTGGGTGCTCATGTCGCCCTCGCCGCCCAGCAGCCCGCGCAGCGCGTGCTCCTCGCGCAGCCGCGCGCCGCTCTCCCGCAGCCGGTGCTGCACCAGGTACGGCACCGCCACCTCCGCGGCCCGGCTCAGCGCGCTGGCCGCGTTGGGCGACAGGCTGCGGCCGTCGGCGGCGGCCCAGATCGAGCCCAGCATCTCCCGCCCGCTCCGGATGGCGATGATCAGCCGCTCGGGGGTGTCGCCGTCGGCGGGCCGGTGGATCACCTCGCCGGAGGACCACAGGGTGCGCAGCAGGCCGCTGCGCCGCAGCTCGTCCACCCGCCAGTCGGGCACCCGGCCGCCCAGGATGGTGGAGCGGCGCAGCTCGTCGGCCTCCGGCCCGGTGGCCGAGTGCGCCAGCACGCGGAACTGGGTGTCCTCGATGGTGATCGAGCCGCCGGTGAACTCGGCGACCACCGACGCCAGCGCGGCCAGCCCGCCGCCCGCCGTGGCCTCGGCCATCCGGTCGCCGCGTCCCGCCTCGCCGTAGGCGGCGGCCGAGCGAAGCAGGGTCGCCACGTCGTCCCAGTCGGCCCACTCGGCACGGGCCAGCAGGGCGATGCCGACCTGCTCGGCCGCGTCGAGCGCGTCGTCGGCCAGGTCCTCGCCCGCCCGCACGACCACCGCCGCGGCGCCGCGCCGCGCCGCCTCGCGGATGGAGGCGGTGGCCGCGCCGGTGGAGTGGAACAGCCCGGCCGCGAGCACGATCCGGCCGGCGTACGAGCGGGCGGGCCCCTCGTCGCCGATGATCATCCCGGACACGTGCACGTCCTGGCCCGACGGCGCGAGCAGCAGCCGCAGGACGCCGCCCTCGTCGAAGGCGAGCAGCTCGCGGAGGGTGATCTGCCCCCGTTTGTTCATGACGGGGAGCATACGCAGGTCACGACGCCTGGCAGGCTGGGGGCCATGCGATTCGGCGTACGCCAGTTCGAGCTGGCCCTGATGCACCGCATGCGCGACCTCAACCCGCGACGCGTGGAGCAGGCGCTGGCCGACCTGGACGCCTCCCGCGCCGAGCTGCGCGCCGCCCACACCCACTGGACCCGGCTGGCCCACTCCCCGGCGGCGCCCAAGGGCCGGGCCGCGCTGCGGATGGCGCTCGGCCCGCCCGCGTACACGGGCGCGACCCCGTTCGGCAGCCTGACCTGCGACGTGGCCCGCTGGCGGCTGCCGTCCTGGCCGGAGCTGGAGTTCGAGGCGCTGACCGGCCCCGGCGGCGAGGTGTGGAACCTGTGGTTCGTGCGGCCCGGCGGCGACCGGCGGCTGTCGGCCGCCGACCTGACCCCGTGGGGATGCGTCGTGGCCGACGTGGGCGCGAGCTTCCCGGTGAGCTTCCAGGGTGAGGGGTCGGCCCCGCACCACTGGGCGGTCGACTTCGCCTGCGAGGGCACGCCCCGCCGCGCCCTGTTCGTGTACGGCCTCCTCCAGCGCCTGGCCTGACGCTCGGTACGCCTCCGTGCCACCCGGCCCCCGCCCTTCGTGTCGGGTGGCACGTTCCAGAGGCGGCCGGAGGTCAGGCGGTGACGAAGTCGGCGACGACCATCGTCGCGTCGTCCTTGGGCGCCGCGGCGGCCACCTCGTCGTACAGCCGGTCCAGGCAGGAGGCCGGGGACGGGCCGACGGCGAGCAGCTCGGTCAGCCGGTGCTCGCCCAGCGCCTTGAGCACGCCGTCGGTGACGACCGCCACGCGGTCACCCGGCCGCAGCGGCACGGTGCCGACCTCGGGGTTCAGCGTAGAGGCCAGCCCGATCCCGCGCAGCAGCGGGCCGTCGTCGAAGGAGTGCGACGTGGTGAGCCGGCGCGGCTTGCCGCCCTTGGCGCAGTGCCAGATCGCGCCGTTGCCCACGTGGACGAAACGCAGGCACGGCGTCTCCCCGGGGACGAGCACCAGCAGGTCCATCGTCGTGACCAGCGCCGGCCTGGACGGCGTGCGCAACGCGGCCCGCCGGACGGCCCGGTGGGCGGACTGGGCGCACTCGTCCATGTCCTCCTCCCGCCGGGCGGAGTGCTGCGGGCGGGCGGCGACCACGGCGCCCAGGGCCAGCGCGGCCGCCGTGTGCGCGACCTCCGTGCCGCCCTGCCCGTCGGCCAGCGCGATCAGCCGCTCCTGGACGACGTAGGCGTCGGAGGGGTGGCCGTGCGAGCCGTCGTACGTGCCGCCCGCGGTCACCAGCCGGGGCCGCGTCGCCGGCATGCCGGGCGGCCAGTCCCCCCGGCGGCCGCGGACCGCCATCACCGAGAGGCAGCCGAGCAGAATCGAGATCGAGAAAACAGTCATGATCGTCCCTCCCGTCGCGCGCGACGACACGCGTCCAGTACATCCCTCTTGCGTGGAATGCGACTGACGGCTGATCGGCCGTCGTAGCGGCACGACGGCCGATCAGCCGTCATGCCGCCCCGGGCCCGCGCGACCCACAGTGAGGCAGGGCGGCGCACGCGCACCGGAGAGCCGCCGGCCCCCCGAGGAAGAGCCATGGAAACAGCCGACCGTCATGACGGGAACAAGCCTGCTGGAAGTCGATATTGTGAGACCCGTCCTGTGCCCTCTTCGCGGGCGGATCGCACATGGCTCTCCCCGGCTCCACGGGTCTCGGCAAGAGGCCCGACCCGAGATACGACACGAGGTACGACTCCGCGACCCGGCAGCTCGACAAGGCCGTCGCGCGTACCGCCGCGGGCGCGCGCGGGGCCGTCGGCCTGGTGTCGGTGGTCGCGGCCGGCCTCGGCGCGGTCCCGCCGGTCTCGGCCGCGTGGCTGGCGCCCGCGCTGGCGGCCGGCCTGGTGTGGACCGGGCTGTACCTGCGCCGGCTGCGCCGCGAGGAGCCGCTGCCGCACTGGCTGGTGGCCGGTGACGCGGCGACCACCGTGGCGGCCTGCCTGGCCCAGCGCCACCTCGTGCCCGTCCGGGCGTTCGACGCCGGGTCGAGCTGGATCGCGGGGCTGGTCACCATGACGATCGTCGTCATCGGGGTGGCCTGGCGGCCCCGGATCGCCGTGCCGGCCGGGCTGGCCGTGGCGGGGGCGTACCTGGCGGGGGTGCGGCTCGCGGCGCCGTCCCAGGACGTGGCCGGCACGCTGGGCATCCACCTCGTCCAGCTGCTGGCGATCGTGATGCTGATGACGCTGCTGCGCCGCTCGGCCGCCTCCGCCGACGCGTTCCTGCGCGAGAGCGCGCGGGCCGAGATCGCCCTCATGGTCGAACGCCTGCGCCGCGAGGACGAGCTGCGCCAGGTCGCCAGCATCCACGAGACCGCCCTGCACACCCTGACCATGGTCGGCCTCGGCACCTACGACGAGCCGTCGCCCACCCTGCGCTCCCAGGTGGGCACCGACCTGGCCGCGCTGGAGAAGCTGCGCGACCGGCCACGCCCCGAGACCGCCCTCATCGCCCTGGACGCCCTGCTGGACGAGGTGGCCGGCCGCGTGCCCGGCCTGGACGTGCGCCGCCGCCTGATCCCGCAGACCGTCCCCGGCGACGTCGCCGAGCACTTCGCCCGCGCCGTCACCGAGGCCCTGGCCAACGTCGCGCTGCACGCCGGCGTGGCCGAGGCCGTCCTGGTCTCCAGCGGGCACGACGGCGAGGTCCGGGTGGAGGTCGCCGACAAGGGCCACGGCTTCGACCAGGACCGCCTGCCGCCCGACCGGTTCGGCGTGCGCGGCTCGATCCTCGACACCATGAACGAGCTGCGCGGCGGCGGCGCCCGGATCTCCTCCGGCGACACCGGCACGCGGGTGAGCATGTGGTGGCGGCCGTGACCGACGACATCGAGCAGGTCGCCCAGCGCTACGCCCGCTACACCGCGCTCGGCGCGGCCGTCATCGCCGGCTTCTGGCACACCGGCTACGACCTCACCGTCACCGTCACCGGCTGGAGCTCCTTCCGCTGGCCGCTGCTCGCCGCGGCCGCCTGGATCGTCTACACGGTGGTCGGCGTGATCGCGGGCCTGTCGCTCGCGCGCACCTCGCGCGGCCCCGACCGCATCCTCGGCCTGGCGGTCGCGGCGCTGGCCGCCGACGTCGCGGTGATCGTGGCCTGCCGCCCGCAGGACCTGCTCGGCATCAGCGACTGGGGATGGGGCTCGGTCGGCTGGCTGGGCGTCATGCTGGCCTGGAACCGGCCGCGCTGGCGGGCGGAGCTGGGCGCGTTCCTGGCCGTCAACGCCGCCGTCATGCTGGCCGCGATGGCCGTGGCCGGGGCGCTCGACCGGGTCTCGGTCGCCAAGTACCTGGTGGTCATCGTCGGCGGCGTCACCATGCAGCTCGGCTACACGGCCGGCTGCGCCCTGCTGCGCGCCCGCGCCGAGGACGCCGTGCTGCTGGCCCGCCGGCTCGCCGCCGACGACGCCTGGCGGGAGTCGGCCAGGAGCATCCACGCCGACCGCATCCGCAGGTACGCGGCCATCAGGGACGTGGCCGAGTCGCTGCTCCAGCAGCTCGCCGACGGCGCCGACCCCGGCGACCCCCGCGTCCGCGAGGACTGCACGGCCGGCGCCATGCGGCTGCGCCGCCTGATCACCGAGCGCGAGGACGTCCCGGACGCGCTGGTGGCCGCGCTGCGCGAGCGCATCGACGCGGCCGAGCGGCGCCAGGTGCTGGTGACCGCGCCGCCGTTCGGCGAGAACCTGCCCGCGCTGCCCGAGGGCGTGCGGGAGGATCTGCTCAGGGCGCCCGTCCTGGCGCTGGACGGCGCCCGCTCGCGGGCCAGGGTCACCGTGTCGGCGATGTCGGCCATGGTGAGCGTGGCCGTCGTCGCCGACAACGACGACCTGCCGGTCAGCCCCACCCCGGTGCGCGAGCCCAGCGGGGTCGTGGTCACCTACCAGCGCCAGGGAGGGGAGGTATGGGTCAACAGCATCTGGCAGCGCCCGTGACGGTCGCCCTGGTCGAGGACCACCAGGTGGTGGTGGACGGCGTGCGCTCCTGGTTCGGGCCGGGCAGCGGCGTCGAGCTGGTCGCCCAGGGGCCCACGATCGAGTCGGTCCGCGGCGTGGCCGCCGACGTGCTGCTGCTCGACCTCAACCTCAACGGCACGATGGTCGCCGACCGGGTGGGCGGCCTGTGCGCGGGCGGCCAGCGGGTGATCGTCTTCTCCGAGCACGAGGAGCCCGAGATCGTCCGGGCGGTGCTGGACGCGGGCGCGTCGGCGTTCATCGGCAAGGGGCGCGCCACCCGGGAGTCCTGCCTGGAGACGATCATGGAGGTGGCCGCCGACCGGCCGTCCGTGACGCTGCCCATGGCCCAGGCCATCGCCACGGACGAGGGCCCCCACCGCCCCCAGCTGTCGGACAAGGAACGGGCGGCGCTGCTGTTCTGGTTCCAGTCGATGTCGAAGGCGTCGGTCGCGGCCCGCATGGGCATCAAGGAACGCACCGTGCGCCAGTACATCGACCGGGCCAGGGTCAAGTACGCGGCGGCCGGCCGGCCCGCGCCGACCAAGGAGAAACTGCTCATCTGCGCCATCCAGGACGGCCTGATCCGTCCCGACGAGGTCGGGATCTACACCTCGCACGCCCGCCAGGGCCCGCCCTCCTGAGCCGCCCCTTCACCGGGCGATATACGATGTCGCTCGCCCGGAAGCCCGACGCGGCGCCCGACAGCCCGAGGAGGATCGTGGACCTGGCCGAGCTGGGCGAGGCGTTCGCCGCGTTCTGGCAGGAGCGGCACCTGTGCACGCTCGCCACCGCCCGCGACGGCGGCCCGCCGCACGTCGTGCCCGTCGGCGCGACCCTCGACCTGGACACCGCGACCGCCCGCGTGATCACCTCCGGCTCCTCCCGCAAGGCCCACCTGATCGGCGCGGACGGCGCCGCGGTGTCGCTGTGCCAGGTCGACGGCCGCCGCTGGTCCACCCTGGAGGGGCGGGCCGTGGTGCGCGCCGAGCCCGAGCAGGTCGCCGACGCCGAACGCCGGTACACCGCCCGCTACAAGCCGCCCCGGCCCAACCCGTCCAGGGTGGTGCTGGAGATCCAGGTGACGCGCGTGCTGGGCAACGTCTGATCACTGGCGGTTCGTCATGACTTCCGCACGCCCGAGCCGGATGCTAGCTTTCGCCCGTGGAGTCTGAGTACGGCCGACGGCCCGCCGCGGACCTTCCGCGCCCGCCCGCGGCCCTGCCCGGGGCGTTACCCGAAGGCCCGGGCTGACGTGCTCCTCGACGCCGTCTACCTGCTCGCGGCCCTGGCCCTGATCCTGGCCAACGGCATCTTCGTCGCGGCCGAGTTCTCCCTCGTCACCGTCGAACGCGGCCAGGTCCGCCAGCTCGCCGAGGACGGCGACCGGGGCGCCCAGGGCGTCGAGGCCGCGGTGCAACGGCTGTCGTTCCACCTGTCGGGCGCCCAGCTCGGCATCACCGTCACCTCGCTGCTGCTCGGCGTCGTGGCCGAGCCCGCCATCGCCGACCTGCTCGACCCGCTGCTCGGCGGCGTCCCGGTCGTGCCGGTGGTGCTGGCGATCGCGCTGTCCACCGTGGCGCAGATGGTGCTGGGCGAGCTGGTGCCCAAGAACGCCGCCCTGTCCAGGCCGCTCGCGGTGGCCCGGCTGGCGACGCCGCCGCAGCGGGCGTTCTCGGCGGCGTGCGGGCCGCTGATCCGGCTGTGCAACGCGGTGGCCGACGCGATCGTCCGACGGCTCGGCGCCGAACCGCAGGAGGAGCTGGCCTCCGCCCGCTCGCCCGAGGAGCTGGGCCTCCTGGTGCGCCTGTCGGCCGAGGCGGGCGTGCTCCAGCCCGGCACCGCCGCCATGCTCCAGCGGGCCCTGCGCTTCGGCGGCAAGACCGCGGCCGAGGCCATGACACCGCGTACGGACTGCGTGACCGTCCCCGGCACCACCAGCGTCACCGAGTTCCTCAAGCTGGCCAGGAGCCGCCGCCACCTGCGCATCCCGGTCTGCGGCGCGGAACGCGACGACATCCTCGGCATCGCCAGCGTCCCCGGCGCCTGCGCGGTGCCCCCGTCCGAACGCGACACGACCCCGGTGGCCGCGATCGCCAGGCCCGCCCTCCAGGTGCCCGAGACGCTGCGGCTGGAGGTCGTGCAGGAGCGCCTGGCCTCCGCCCGCGCCGAGATGGCCGTCGTGATCGACGAGTACGGCGGCCTGGCCGGCGTGGTCACCGTCGAGGACCTGGTGGAGGAGCTGATCGGCGACATCGCCGACGAGTACGACCTGCCCGAGGAGCAGTCCGACGAGCCCTCGCCCGTGCTGCTCGCGCCGGGCGCCTCCGTGGGCCTGCCGGCCCTGCTGCGCGCCGACGAGGTCGAGGAGCGCACCGGCTTCCGCATGCCGCAGGGTCCGTACGAGACGCTCGCCGGGCTGGTGCTGGCCGCGCTCGGCCGCATCCCGGACCCGGGCGAGGAGGTGGCGGTGCGCGAGTGGGTCCTGCGGGTGGAGACCATGCGGGGACGCCGGATCGAGCAGGTCACGCTGACCGCCCCGGACCGGACGGGGGAGCGCCGGTGAGCCTCGCCCAAGGGCTGGTCATCGTGCTGCTGCTGGCCGTCAACGGCTTCTTCGTGGGCGCGGAGTTCGCGCTCATCTCCGCCCGCCGCACCCTGATCGAGCCGCGGGCGCGCGAGGGGTCGCGGCGGGCGCAGGCCGTGCTCGCCGCCATGAACGCCGTCCCCACCATGCTGGCGGCGGCGCAGCTCGGCGTGACGCTGGCCTCGCTCGTGCTCGGCGCGGCCGGGGAGCCGGTGGTGGCCGGGGCGCTCGGGCCGCTGCTGGCCGCCGCGGGGCTGCCCGAGCGGCTGGTCCATCCGATCGCCTTCGCGCTGGCCCTGCTGCTGGTGGTCGCCGCGCACGTGATCATCGGCGAGATGGTGCCGAAGAACCTGGCGCTGTCGGCGCCCGACGTGGCCGCGTTGTGGCTGGTGCCGCCGCTGTTCGTGCTGGCCAGGGCGACCCGGCCGGTGCTGACGCTGGTCAAGGCCATGGCGGGGGTGGTGCTGCGGCTGCTGCGCGTCCCGTCCGCCGAGGAGGTCCGTACGGTCTACACCTCCGGCGAGCTGCCCGTGCTCATCGAGGAGTCGCGCCGCCACCGCCTGCTCCGCCAGGACGAACGCGACCGCCTGATCGCCACCCTCGCCCTGCACGCCCGCCCGGTCGGCTCGGTGATGGTGCCGATGAGCGAGGTCGTCAGCGTGCCCGAGACCATCGACAGCGCCGGCCTGCAACGGTACGCCGGCCGCCACGGCCACTCCCGCTTCCCCGTGCACGGCGCCGACCCCGCCGAGCTGCGCGGCTACCTGCACGTCCTGGACGCGCTGAACGGCCACGGCGCCCGCGAGCCGCTGCCCGTGCGCGCCCTGCCGCAGGTGCCCGCCACCGCCACCCTGGCCCAGGTGCTGGCCGTCATGCGCGCCCGCCGCGCCCAGCTCGCCGCCGTCACCGACGAGTCCGGACGGGTGCTCGGCGTCGTCACCCTGGACGACGTGCTCGGCGGGATCCTGACTGGCTGAGGCGGGGGTCTGTGCGGGATCATGGAGCAGGGCCGCGGGCCGTGGTGACCGCGACCGGGGAACTCGCCGGAGGGCAACGCTCGTGACGACGGTTTCGCTGATCGTGCCGTGCTACAACGCGGCCAGGACCCTGCGCCTGTGCCTGGAGTCGGTGCTGGCCCAGACCCGCCTGCCCGACGAGATCGTGGTCGTCGACGACGCCGGCTCCGACGGCTCGGCGGCCATCGCCGAGGAGCTGGGCTGCCGGGTCGTGCGCCTGCCCGCCAACCGCGGCGTGTCGGCGGCCAGGAACGCCGGCGTCGAGCACACGACCGGCGAGGTGATCTTCTTCCTGGACAGCGACGTGGCGCTGCGGCCCGACGCGGTCGCGGGCGCCCTCGCGATCCTGGAGGCCGATCCCGGCGTCGGCTGCGTGCACGGCGTCTACGACACCGAGCCGCTGATCGACGACGGCCCGGTCGAGTGGTACCGGCTGCTGCATCAGGTCCACTGGCGGCGCCGGCACCTGGGCGAGGTCAACAGCGTCGTGTTCGCCCTGGCCGCCATCCGCCGCGAGGCGCTGACCCGGGCCGGCCGGCTCGACGAGAGCCTGCGCGACTGCGAGGACGTCGAGTACAGCAGCCGCCTGGCCGTCCACACCCGGATCGTGCTGACCGACGCCGTCTCCGGCCGGCACGACGAGGGCCACCGGTTCCTGCCCGTGCTGTCGGAGCAGTGGCGGCGGGCGCTGCCGCTCATCCCGCTCGCGCTGGCCACGGCCAGGCGGGGCGCGGCCAAGCCGGAGAACGCCAACAGCCGGGCCGGGATCCTCGCCTGCGCGCCGGCGCTGGCCTGCCTGCCGCTCGGCCTGTTCGCGCCGGCACTGTTCGCGGTGCCGGTCGTGCTGGTCGCGTGGTTCGTGGTGGCCGATCCGGAGCTGCTGCGGTTCGTCCACCGGCAGCGCGGCCCGGCCTTCACCGCCTACTTCATGGCCGTGCACCTGGCCGTGCACGTGGTGCTGGTCACCGGCCTGGCCGTCGGCTCCCTGCGCGTCCTGCGGGGCGGCCCGGCCTGACACTCAGGAGCCGGGCGGCCTGAGCGCCGCCCGGTAGACCGCGGCCGTCGCCGCCGCCGCGCGCTCCCAGCTCAGGCTCTCGCGGACGAACCGCTCGCCGCGCTCGCCCAGCGACCGCCGCAGCGCCTCGTCCGTCATGACGTCGATGATCCCGCGCGCGATGTCGGCCGGCTCGGCGGCCCGGACGAACCGCGCGGCGGGCCCTGCCGGGTCGTCCCCGAGGAAGATCCGCGAGAAGCCGTCGCCCAGGACCGTCGCCCGTCCCAGCGCCATCGCCTCGGTCGCGACCAGCCCGAACGGCTCGAACAGCGAGGGGAACACGCAGGCGTCGGCCAGCTCGTAGTACTCCAGCAGCTCGCGGCCCGTGACGAACCGGCCCGAGGTGAGCACCCGCCCGCGCAGCCCGGTCGTGGCCACGATGCGCCGGACGCCCACCTCGTCCCCCTCGCCGACGATCAGCAGCCGCAGCCCCGGCACCGCGGCCGACGCCGCGCGCATCGCCTCCAGCAGCTGGTAGACGCCCTTCTGGCGTTCGATCCTGCCGACGAACAGCAGCACCCTGTCCCCCTCGGACAGTCCCAGCCGCCGCCGCAGCGCCGCCGCGCCCCGCCGCAGCGCGTCCCGGTCGAAGGCCGGATCGGCGACGACCCGCTCGTACGTCCCGCCGAGCGGCACCACGTCGATGGGCGTACGCCGCCAACGCGCGGCGAGGAGCTGCTCGCGCACCTCGGGCGTGGCCACCACCACCCGCCGCGAGATCCGGGCCAGATGGCGTTCCAGCGCCGCGAACAGGTTCAGCGGGTCGCGGATGCTGCGCTGCGTCGCCACGCCGTACTCGGTGGTGTGCACGTGCAGGACCACCGGCAGCCGCAGCAGGTGGTGGCAGAGCAGGCCGGCCAGGAAGTTCGTCGAGTCGTGCACGGCGACCAGGTCCGGCCGCCCGCCGCGGCGCAGCCGCCGCACGTACCGCCAGTCGCTGACCACGACCTGCGCGGCCAGCAGCAGGAACTCGGCGCGGCGGGTGCGGTTGAGCCGCCGCCGGGCGCCGGGCAGCCGGACGCGCGGCCGGTGCACGGTGACGCCGTCCACGCGCTCGTCCACGGGCAGGCCGCCGATGTTGAGCGTGTGGACGGTGAGCTCGTGGTCGCGGGCGAGCCAGGGGGTGATCAGCTCGACGTAGCGGCCGAGCCCCGCCGTGACGTTGGGCGGGAACTGGTTGACGACGCAGGCGATTCTCATGACAGGTCCTTGAGGTAGACGCGCGCGGCCGTCACGGCCACGACGGCCAGCAGCAGGAGGTTGACCAGCACGAACCCGGCCAGCCCGCCGGCCACCCCGTGCCACCGGACGCACCAGGCCGGTACGGCGAGCGCGACCGGCGCACTCGCGAGCAGGCAGCCGATCAGCACGCGGGCGCCGCGCACCCCGTCCATGGACAGCGCCACCGAGTACAGGTTGAACGCCGTGTGCGCCCCGATGCCCAGCGCCGACAGCGTCATCAGCCCGGTGGAGCAGGGGTACTCGCCGCCCATCAGCAGGAAGAACACCGTGCTCGCGGCGAAGGAGAAGAGCGCCGTCACCCCCGCCACGGCCGGGACCAGCCGGGCGATCCGCCGCAGCAGCACCGGTTTGTCGGCGGTCGCCATCGCGGGCAGCAGCACCAGCAGCACGCCGTCGGTGAACACCACGCCGAGCAGCCGTTTGGGGAAGCCGTTTGGTGTTCCGCTCGGCGCTTTATGCGTGAAACTTGCATCATATTTGGATAAGTCCAGCTAGGCGGGCATTTCAGTCTGTTGGGAGCGCTCCCGCACCTTCTCATTTTCGTGCCCGTAACCATTGTTTCGGGCATGTTCAAACTGCCGTCAGCCGACCACGCCCTCCGCGCGCAGGTCGGCCACCTGCGCGGGGGACAGGGACAGGAGCTCGCCCAGCACCTCCTCGGAGTGCTCGCCCAGCTCCGGCGCGGGCGACGGCGGGACCTGCCGGCCGTCCATGAGCAGGGGGCCGCCCGGGGCCAGGTGGGGGCCGACGCCCGGCTGGTCGAGCGGGGCCAGCAGCGGCTCGGCGCGCAGCGCCGGCGCCCCGCCGGCGGCCAGCTCCGCCAGCGTCCGGTACCGCGACCGGAGCACCGACGTGCCCTCCAGCGCCTCCTCGGCCTCGGCCGCCGTACGCGCGGCGAACCACGGCGCGAGCAGCCCGCCCAGCGCCTCCCGGTGTGCGTAGCGGTCGGACTCGGAGCGGAAGTCGGCGGGCAGCGCCTCCTCCAGTGCCGACACCACGTGCGACAGCCCGGTGGCCGCGACCAGGTCGCGCCAGTGGCGTTCGGTGAGCACCAGGACCATGAGCCGCCGCCCGTCGGCGGTGGCGAAGTCGCGGCCGAAGTCGCCGTAGAGGTCGTTGCCGACGCGCGGACGGCCGGCGCCGCGGAGCTGGGCCTCGGCCAGGAAGCCCAGGTTGCCCATGGTCGCCAGGGCGACGTCGTGCAGGGCCACGTCGAGGCGGCGTCCCCGGCCGGTCGCGGCCCGGTGGCGGTCGGCCGCGAGCAGGCCCACGGCCAGGTACAGGCCGCAGGCGACGTCCCAGGCCGGCAGCACGTGGTTCACCGGGCCGTCGTGGTCGGCGGGGCCGGTCACGTACGGCAGGCCGAGCTCGGCGTTGACCGTGTAGTCCACGGCCGGACGGCCGTCGCGGTGGCCGAGCAGCCGCGCGTACACCAGATCGGGACGGCGCCCGGCCAGCTCCTCGTACGACAGCCCGGCCCGGGGCGGCGCGTTGGTGAGCACCGTGCCCGCGGCGACGGCCAGGTCGGCCACCAGCGCGCGCCCCCGGGCCGACCGCAGGTCGACGGTGACCGAGCGCTTGCCCTTGTTCAGCCCCGCCCAGTAGAGGCTGCGGCCGGACGGCGCGAGCGGCCAGCGCCGGGCGTCGGGCCCGCCGCCGACCGGATCGACCCGGACGACCTCCGCCCCGAGCTGGGCCAGCGTCATCCCGCCGAGCGGCGCGGCGACGAAGCTGGACAGCTCCACGACCCGCATCCCGGCCAGCGGTGCGGCATGCTCCTCCGCCACGGCCACCTCCACGTCGATCCGCTGATCCTACGCGCGGACGGCGGCCTGATGATCTCGCCCGGAAG
Organism: Nonomuraea sp. NPDC005730; assembly: GCF_040630865.1. Taxonomy (NCBI): domain Bacteria; kingdom Bacillati; phylum Actinomycetota; class Actinomycetes; order Streptosporangiales; family Streptosporangiaceae; genus Nonomuraea; species Nonomuraea sp. NPDC005730. The sequence continues at coordinate 5,928 of NZ_JBEXYK010000022.1, read as the reverse complement.
TTCTGGTAACAAACATTTCCCGAAATAACCGGTCTGCCCCATTGTCATTAACTGGAATTGTTGGAACATATGGTCTGAGTCACGAGTGAAGTCCAAAGATCGCCTACCGCAAGAGGGTGGCGGCGAGGGGAAAGGGGCAACGCTCATGCGCCAGCGTGCTGTCCGCAACTTGGCCAGGCTTGGCACGGCGCACGCCAGGATCACGCGGATACTTGACGCCGCCGCGGGCGGGAAGAACAACTTCCTCGCCGACAGAGACCTGGTTCGCCATTTCGATCAAGTTACTCCCGTCGCCACCACCGCGGCCCGTGCCGTTCTTGAATACCTGTCGCGGGTGATCCGTCATTTGGCCGCCGTCGAAGGCGTGGACCAGTTCATGATCGTGGGGAGCGGGGTGCCGAACGGCTCTTCGGGCGGCAGCCGCCTGCACGAGGTGGCCCGCCTGACCTCGCCCGGCCCGTACGTCCGCGTCGTGTACGTCGAGAGCGACCCGATGGCCCTGACGCTGGCCCAGGCCACCATCGAGCCCTTCTGCGACCTGGTGCGCGTGGTCGACGGCGACGTCCGCGAGATGGACGAGATGCTCGGCGACCCGGTGGTGCAGACGTTCCTCGACTGGGACCGGCCGATCGCCGTGCTGCTGCTGTCGGCCCACAGCCTTGACGACGAGTGCGCCCGTACCGTCGTCAAGCGGCTGCGGCACGCCGTCCCCGAGGGCAGCTTCCTCGGACTGCTGCACATCACCTTCGACGGCGTGCCGGGGGAGCTGGCCCCGGCCGTGCGGGGCATGCTCGCCATGACGTTGCCCGGCCTCAACGTGCGCACCCGCGCCGAGGTCGCGGACCTGCTGGACGGTCTCGACCTGCTGGAGCCGGGTCTGGTGTGGGTGCCCGAGTGGCGTCCCGCGGGCGGCGACCCCGCCTGCGCGGACGCCCCCGCCTCCTCCGGCAACTACGGAGCCGTGGCCCGCATCCCCTGACCTTCCGCGGACGGCCCCCGCCGCCTCCCCCCGCCGTGAACGATGATGCGGCCTGCGGGAGACAGCGAGGTGACCGCCGTCCTCGTGGAAGGAACGATGTGACCCTGCAGAACCTCTCGGAGCAGGACGACGCGGAGGTGATCCTCCGTTCCCGGGACGGCCCCGAACAGTTCGCCGCGCTGTTCGACCGCCACGCCCGGCAGATCCACCTCCACGTCGCGCGCCGGCTCGGCACGCAGGCCGCCGACGACCGTTCGTGTTCCAGGCGCACACGCTGCTCGGCCTGGCCCTGTTCGCGCTGTGGCCGTTCAGCCGCCTCGTCCACGCCTTCGCCGCGCCCGTCGCGTACCTGGCCAGGCCGTACATCGGCTACCGCTCCCGCGGTGGCGCGCTGCCCCGATGAGCGCCGAAGCCGCCGCGGAAGGGGCAGAAGGCGCGGAGGGAGCGGCCGGGGGCCGGGCCCGGGAGCGGGGGGCGGTCAGGGCGCGGGTCGCCGGGGCGTGCGCGGTCGCCGGGAGGGCCGCGGCGTGCATCAGCGTGCCCGCCCTGGTCGCCTGGCTGGCCCACCAGCCGTTCGTGATCGTGGCGCTGGGCTTCCTGCGCACCCCGCTGAACCTGGCCGTCCTGCTGACCGCCGTGGTGCTCACGACCCTCGTCCTGCTCGCGCTCGGACGCCTGCGCGCTTCCCGCGTGGTAACTTCGCAGAAGAAGTTACTTCTTGGAGGATTTATCTTCTCAAGAAGGAGGACAGGAAGTGAGGACCGCGTGCCGAACACCCCCGACCCGTCGGACGCCGGCCGGCGCTACCGCCGCTACCTGAGCGCGGTCATGCTGCACGGCCACGCCGGCGCCAAAGCCTGCGGCCTGGGCGCCACCGACCTGTACGCGCTGAACATCCTCGAACTGGCCGGCCCGATGACCCCCGGCGAGCTCGGCGTCCGCACCGGCCTGACCACCGGCCCGACCACCCGGCTGATCGACCGGCTGGAGCAGGCCGGGTACGTCCGCCGCGTCCCCGCCCCCGACGACCGCCGCAAGGTGATCGTCGAGCCGGTCGGCAAGCCCGCCGAGCTCGACGCGGTCATGGCCCCCGTCCGGCAGAAGATCGGCGACATCCTCGCGGGCTACCCGGCCGAGCACCTCGACGTGCTCTACGACTACTTCGACCGGGCCGCCCGCGCCTACCAGGAGGCCGCCGAGGACCTGCGCTCCGGCTCCTGACCCGGCGGTCAGCGGAAGTCGGAGATGCGCAGCACCGCCAGCATGTCCGTCGCCCGCGAACCGGTCGAGAACGACGCTTCCGCCCCGACCCAGCCGCGGAAGGCCCCCGTGTCGTCGATGATCTGCATCAGCGGCTTGACGTGGGAGTTGCCCGTGTAGCAGAACTCGCCGCGCTCCATCGCCAGGCACGTGCACCAGTGCCACAGCGTGTCACGGCGGTCGGACTTGGAGATCGTCGTCAGGTAGTACTGGATGGAGCTGACGTTGGCCCGCGTGCCGCCGCCGTACTTGGGGCAGCCGCCCGACTTCTGGCACGCCCCCCGCGAGGACGGCTGCAGGTAGGTCAGGCACGAGGTGGTCGACTTGCAGGCGCGGAAGGAGGAGTGGCCGAACGGCTGGTTCGCCGAGTTGACCAGCGTGCCGCTCGCCCAGCTCGTCAGGTCCTGCCTGAGCGAGCCGGGGAAGGCCCGCACCGAGCTCATCGCGCGCCGGGTGCCGATCGCGGCGTTGCTGCCGTAGCCGTAGCCGTGCGTGGCCAGGCTGCTGCCCTTGAGGTCGAGGCGGGCCAGCCTGCCGTCGGGCGAGGTGCGCACGTACCACTGCTCGGTCCAGGTCTGGGCGATCTTCCACCGGATGGTGAGCACGTTGCCCGCCAGCGTGTACGTCCCCGTACGGGTCTCGCTCGGGCCGCCCGTGTAGCCGCCCGCGGTGAGCACCTCGCAGCCGCGCGGGCGCGACGCGACGCCGCCGGCCTTGGTGGTGCAGCTCGGGTCGGGCACGGTGCCGGTGCGCTGCCTGGCCTTGGGGAAACGCTGCCACCACAGGTACAGGGCGGCGCTCACCGTGCCGTTCGCGGCGAAGCGGTAGGTGCCCAGGCGCACCCAGTTCTGCCGGGAGGCGGCCTGGAGATGGCCCTGCGAGACGACGAAGGTGGACTTGCCGCCCGGCAGCGCCGAGGCGGCGGTCCTGGTGGCGGCGGTGGTCGCGGCGGTGGTCCCGGCAGTGGCCGCGACAGTGGCCGTCACCGGCTGGACGGGGAGAAGGGCGAGGGCGAGCACGAAGGAGAGGACTGCCGCTGCGGTACGCATGGAGAGACTCCGTAGGGCTTGCGGGCGTTGGCTGATCGTCAACGGCCCACCGTATTCCGGCCTGACCGGATCTGTCCTCGAAACGCGGTCAGGAGGAACCTGACCGCGCTCGACGCCCGCCCGTGAAGCTAGGATGAGGACGTTTCCAGCACCGCGAGGAGGTTGATCATGTCGTTCCCACCGCCCGGCATGGTTCTCGGCGACGCCCCGGCGCGCACTTCCTCGCGGGAGGCCGCCACCGGCTGACCCTCTCCGCGTCGAAGTGCTTCTCATGGCCATCACTGGTTCGATCATGAGGAGCCCTGAGTGCTCGAGATCCGCTGGACCGAAGACGGCGAGGCCCGGTCGGCCCGCTGGCGTTCCGAGAACGGCTCGCCGCCGCCCGCGCGCGTGGTGATCGCCGACGAGCGCCTGGCCGCGGCCACGGCGTACCGGCTGGCCTGCGAGGGCACCGCGCTGCTGTGGCGCGGAGACTTCCACGCCGCACGCCGGCTGCTGCGCGCCATGGCCCGCCGCGCCGACCGTCGCCCACCCAACCTCACCCCCACCCGTCCACCCCGCCCTTCCCACACCCCCTCACCCCCGCCCGCCTCCTGGCCTTCGCGCTCGTCCGCCTCCCCACCGGCTCTCGCGGCCGCTGACCCGCCCGCGCCTTCGCTCGCGCAGGACTTCCACCAGTACCGTCGGGCCCGCTCCCAGCGGGCCGTCACGCTGGGCCGGTTGCTGGTGCCGCTCGACCCGGACCACAGCGTCCCCCTGCGGCGCGCCCCTGACGTGCGGGGCGCCTGCGCGCAGGTCTACGGGCCCGCGACGGAGGCTTCGGTCATCTCGCTGCGCGAGCTGCTGGGCATCGTCGGGGCGGACGAATGGCGCAGGCGCGGCGTCGAGGTGCCCGCCCTGAACGACCGCATCCACCCCCACTACGGCGTCTTCTCACCGGTGCGCGGCGAGTACGTCGACCTGGTGGCCGCCGCCCCGCTGGTCTCGCGCGTGGGGGCGTTCGACATCGGCACCGGGACGGGCGTGCTCGCCGCGGTCCTGGCCCGCAGAGGTGTCCAGCGCGTCGTGGCCACCGACCGCGACCCGCGCGCCGTGGCCTGCGCCCGCGACAACCTGCGGCGGCTGGGGCTGTCCGGCCGGGTCGACGTCCTGGACGCCGACCTCTTCCCGCCCGGACGCGCGCCGCTCGCCGTCTGCAATCCGCCCTGGCTCCCGGCCAAGCCCGTCTCGCCCCTCGACCACGCGGTCTACGACCCCGGCAGCCGCATGCTCCGCGGCTTCCTCGACGGCCTCGGCGAGCACCTGACACCGGAGGGCGAGGGCTGGCTGATCCTGTCGGACCTGGCCGAACGGCTGGGCTTACGGACCCGCGCCGACCTGCTGTCCGCCTTCACGAGCGCGGGCCTGCGGGTCGTGGACCAGCTCCGGACCCGGCCACGGCACCCACGCGCCTCCGACCGGACCGATCCCCTGCACGCGGCCCGCGCCACCGAGATCACCTCCTTGTGGCGCCTCCGCCGTACCTGACCCCCCTCCACCCACGTCCGGCCGGGCCCGCCCCGCGCGGCGGGGGGTTCGGGTGCACGGAACCTTCACCTGGTGTCCGTGGGATCTGCGAACCCGTCTGGTTGGGTGGGGTCATGATCGACATTGATCCCGCCTCCCGACCCGACCCGATCGCCTACCTCGACCACGTCGCCTCGACCGACGTCGGCAGGGGCTACAAGCGGCAGGTGCTCGAACTGCTGGACCTGCGGCCCGGGCAGACCGTGCTCGACCTCGGCTGTGGCCCCGGGACCGACCTCGCGGCCATGGCCGATGCCGTCGCCCCCGCCGGACGGGTGATCGGCCTCGACCGCGACCCGGCGATGGTCGCCGAGGCGGGCGTCCGTCTGGCCGGACGGCCTCAGGTCGAGGTGCGTCCCGGAGACGTGCACGAGCTGCCGGTCGCGGACGGGAGCATCGACCGCGCCCGTACCGACCGGGTCCTGCAGCACGTGGACGACCCGGCGCGGGTGCTGGCGGAGTTCCGCCGGGTGGCGCGTCCCGGGGCGCGGATCGTCATGGCCGAGCCCGACTGGGAGGGCATGCTCATCGACTCCCCACGCCCGGACGTCGGCCGGACGCTGGCCCGGTTCATCTCCACCGAGATGGTCCGCCACGGCACGCTCGGCCGCAGCCTGGCCCGGTTGTGCGAGGAGGCGGGCCTCACGGTGCGGTCGGTGGTGACGGTCGCGCCGGTCCTCCGCGACCTGGCCACCGCCGACCAGGTCCTCGGCCTGCGCCGCAACCTGGTCAGGGCCGTCGGCGCCGGATATCTCGAACCCGGCGCCGAGGAGTGGTTCGACGACCTGCGCTCCCGCCCCTTCCTGGCCTCGGCCCTGCTGTTCCTGGTGACGGCCGAAGTGGGCTGATCGCCAGGCCGGCCCCGATGGGGGCAGGGGCGGTGAAGGGAGGGTCAGGTGATGCGGAGCGGGAGGGTGCGGGGGCCGCGGACCTGGCCCGTCGCCCAGGTGACGGCGTCGGGGTCGGCGAGGGTGAAGGCGGGGATGCGCTGGAGCCAGACGTCGAGGGCGGTGCGGAGTTCCATGCGGGCCAGGTGGGAGCCGACGCAGCGGTGGATGCCGAGTCCGAAGGCGG